>NZ_JBKIWR010000001.1:0-276590 GCF_046599595.1 Trueperella sp. LYQ143
CCGCACCCCGGGCACTTAACACTCGTCATTCATAACAGAGTGCCAAACCCCTAAAACACACCAACTACAACACCCAGTTTCCCCCGCAATAACGCCAAAAAATCCCGACAAAAGCAACACAATTTGTCCGACCAATTAGTTGACTACAACCAACTAAAACCCCCACTTTCGCGCATCAACACAACGAAAAACCCGAAAAATAGCAACACATTTTGTCCTATAACCCGAAAACCCTACCCGATCTGTAGACACTAGCCATCTCGCGGCAACTGATAATGAACGCGGTCAACGCTCAGAACGGGCTTGCCTCTGGAGACCACAGTGTTGCCCCACGTCTGAACGGCAACTTTGAAAGGTCGATAAGATCTGGGTTGACCAGCCACCCATTTCACAGCGATCTACGCACCCACAGCTTTATCAAGATGCGCAAAATAGGGCTAACAATTACAGCTATCCCTGCCCAGAGGCATTTATTGGTGACAACAGATAACTCAGCAGCACCGCGCACCGACGCTACAACGTATGCGCTTATCTGCACGCGCCGTACACAACACAGATCACCCCGGATAGGCCGGAGCAGTCACATTATCGGCAATCTTCGTCCACCCCGCCCCATCAAAGGAATACAGACGGTTATCCGAACTTTGCAACACAATAGAATCCGTACCGCGACCAGCCGTCAGTGCAACCACCTTTTCAATAGCTGACAACGAACTCGACGGCACACCAATACCCTCGATATACACCGCAAAATTCGACGTTGACGCCTGCCGACCTAAAACCGCCAATCGCGAATCGCTCACCCACGCAATATCAATCACATCAGAAAGCTGCGGAGCAAAACGAATCGGATCCCCTGCTTCTGTTGGCACACCAGCATTGCTGCGATTAACCGCCACCGCATTGACCGCAGCAACACTATCCTTCGCACTCACCACAACGAGACGGCTACCCTCACGTGACATCGCCAAAGAACGTATCGTCGCCCCCGCAAGCCACGGCACATTAATATCCACCCGCTCCAAAGTGGTGAGATTGACGGCAATCAGTTTCGCGGAATTCGCTTCAGCATTCCACACCCACCCGTCAGCATCGATTGACGGCGTCACCAGATTCTGACCATCCAGGAGCACTCGGGTATCCCCCGTCTCCATGTTTATGCGATAGATTCGCCTCCGATCCGTCGATACCGCAGCCGCGTACTGAGGATTTGTATAGCTCGTCGCGAGCGCGCCAATATCTTGCACCACCGAAGTGATTGCGTCTTGGGAGGTCTTTGTAATAGTGACGGGAACTCCTGCGCTTACCCCTGCCAACAGATAACTTGCGTATGGGTAGGACGGCAAATCAATCCGATTCGGAATATCTAATCCCACACCCTGCGAGGTCAACTGCACTTGTTGAATCCCCGATAAATTCGACAACGTTTTTGACACTTGCGCGTCAAGCAATACCAGATCAGTTGACGACAGCGACGCAACATGACTCGATAAATCAACCCGAGCAATACCATCAGAGATCGTCACGCCCGAATCACTCAAGGCGGTATCGGTAGGTACCGCCGAATAGACCGCCGCAGCCAGCCACGACGAAGGCCCTCGCAACAACGCCTGCACAGCTCGAGTAGCCAAACCATTAGAGGGGAACCAGCGCACGTCAGCCACCAAGGCTGCACGATCTGGCGTCACAAAATATAACGGCGTCTCATGATAGAGCGACTGGAAGATCGTGCTGGGAATAATAACCCCATCATCCAGTTGCGAAATCCGCCATTCACCCGCCGCATTGCGGATCAACGAAAACTCACTATTGACAATCGCATCAGCATTCGCAGTGGTGTAACGGCCGCTGTCGTCAATAGTGGCCTGCGCCGTAGCTGAAATACGAATCGCCCCACTGCGAGTTTGCGACATCGCCAGATTTTGCGAATCCTGATATACCCGCACTGAGCTCGTGGGATTCCACGACTCGGCAGCTTCCGGAGTAAGAAATTGCCGCGCCACAGAATAATCCGTTGATAACCCAGCACCGGCTGCCCGCAAAAAATCTGACACCACATTCTCCGGCGAAGATCCCGGCGTCGGACCTTTCGGGTCAAGCACCACCCCACCGACAACATCTTTTGGTCGATCAACTTCCTGCGGCGCGCCATCGGTGGGAATTGACGCACAGCCAGAAAAAATCAGTGCGCACAGCACAACGAGGATCCGAAAGCGGCTCATTCTTCCTCCTGTGGCGTTATCCGATTCTTTTCCGCTGGTTGCACAGCTACTACACCGTCATGCTGACCGACGAAATCATGCGAAGCAATACCCAAATCGTCCCGCGTACCCGCAACCGAATTCGATTCGACCTCAGCGGCTTCCTCCTGATATGCCATTTCAGCTTGCGGCGGTACGTCCATTTCGCCGACGGCGACCGCACCTGGGCTTTGCACCTCCTGACCCTCCTGATCGATAGCCACACTAACCGCACGTTCCTGCGCACTATCGTCAACTGTTAGCTGAGATTCCAGACCAACGTATGGGGTTTCCATCTGGGTAACTGGCTGCGCATCAACGATCAACTCCGTCGGCACTGCCAATGGTTGCGGGGCACGCAAGGTAATCGGCGCAAGATACGACTCATGCGGCACCTTGGGCAAGGTAAGCAAGAACGTAGAGCCCACACCGAGTTCTCCCGCAGCATCCAGCGAACCGCCATGAATCTGGGCATCTTCTCGAGCAATGGTCAAACCTAGACCCGTACCACCCGAAGTGCGCACCCGCGAGGCATCCGCCCGCCAAAAACGCTCGAATACGTGAGTAATTTGCTCGGCAGATAAACCTACACCATTATCTTGTACCTCAACCGCAACTGCGGTGTCATTGCCGACAACACGGATACGCACCGGATTGCGTTCGGCATGTTCCAGCGCATTGACCACAAGATTTCGGACCACCCGTTGGACCCTACGTGGCTCGATCTCTGCAACCGTATCTCCGTCAGTTGAAAACTCCATCCGCGTGTGGTTATTTTGCGCCAGGGGCTCACTCATATCAATAACTTCACGGACGATATCAGCCACATCAACGGTTTTCGTCGCTAGCGTCATCCCTCCGGCGTCATAGCGCGAAATCTCCAATAGATCCGCCAGCGTCGCGTCCAGATTTAACAGCTGGTTATACTGCAATTCCGCCGAACGGCGCAATGCCGGAGGCAGTTCCTCGCGCTTGTCATAGATGAGCTGCCCTGCCATTCGCACCGTCGTCACCGGCGAACGCAATTCATGAGAAACCGCCGAAACGAACTCAGTTTGCACGCGAGACATACGCTCCATCTGAGTGAACTGCTTTTCGAGCGACTCCGCCATCTGATTAAAAGAGCGAGCAAGCTGTGCGATTTCATCCGTGCCGCGCACCGTCATGCGAGTATGGAATTCTCCGTCAGCTAATGCTTTCGCATTGCGCGATGCTTGACGGACGGGCGACAGCACCCACCGCATAACAGCCCACGTCATCAACCCCAAAATAAGCAGAAAGGCGACGACGGAGATCCACACTACTCGAGCCGTCGTATGAATCATTGAGTTCGGGCTTTGCATGGAATACGCCGTATATAACTCATAAACCCCCGATCCAGGGATCGTCAGAGTCGTGCCCACAATAATGCCGGGTACTGTTTCATCCTCAGTGGCAATTTGGACGGATTGCCAGCCAATTTTGCCCGCTTGAGTCACCGTCGCACGCAACTCAGCACTGACCAAAGAACGCACCTGCGTTGCCGAAGCGGTGGCTGGCTCATAGATCTGGGTGGGAACAGGATCCTGCCCAGCCGAACGGATCAACACTGCCCCTAGAGTGCCACGCGCTGGATCATACATTGAAGACACCAGCTCATTGGCAACTTCTTGGGTGCGGCCAACCGTCGGAGCGGAGGCAGCAAACCGGGATTCCGCCAACCGAACATCGTTGGCAAACAACTCAATACTTGAATCAACCGCGCGGTCAAAAACCGAATCGCGCATCTGCGCCGAGATCCCCGAGCCGATCAAGATAATACCGATTACACCTGCGCAAATAATCGACACCATCACTCGTAGCGATAGCGAAGAATCCCATCGTTGCCGGATACGCCCCAGACGACGAGCGACAAGCGCTACTCGCGCAGCGCCGGAGCGCTCACTCACCGTTTATACGCCCCGCACGATACCCTACGCCGCGAACCGTCAACACCACTTCCGGATTTTCCGGATCTCGCTCAATTTTAGAACGCAGACGCTGAATGTGGACGTTGACCAGCCGAGTATCAGACGAATGACGATACCCCCAGACCTGTTCTAACAACTCCTCGCGGCTAAAAACTTGGTGCGGTTTGCGGGCAAGGACGCTCAACAAATCAAACTCCAGGGGCGTCAAATGTAGTAATTCGTTATTCCGTCGGACCTCATGAGCGCGCAAATCCAACACAATATCGCCAATAGAGAGGGTTTCACTTTCTGGCTCTTGCCGACGCAAGCGCGCCTTCACTCGGGCAATTAACACCGAGTTCTCAAACGGCTTCGTCACATAATCATCGGCCCCAGCTTCCAAACCGGCAATCACATCAACCGAATCCGTCTTCGCACTCATCATAATGATGGGAACGTCAGATTCTTCTCGCAATTGGCGACATACCGAAACCCCATCAAGGCCAGGAAGCATAACATCAAGAAGGACCAGATCAGGCTGCTCGGCACGGAACAACGGCATGACCCGATCGCCATGCGCACACGTCATCGCCTCATATCCCTCTGTTTCCAAGATGATCGCCACCATCTCAGAGATACCTGGATCGTCGTCTACCACCAAAATGCGCGCTGCCATTGCACTCCGCTTCTCTACACCTGATTGGCTAGTTAGCACTGAGAACACTATATCAGGAGGTCCTACTTCCGACGGATGCGACCCGTTATTTCCTCCCAAGCAGATTAGATAAGCTGTGCTCAGCACTCAACAAAGGAAGCGATCATGTCAACGAGCCAATTCTTTCCTCCACCCAACGGTCACGCGAACACCTCCGGGATGAGCTATGGCCAATACGGGAGTGCCTCAGACAATATTGGCAAGCGCGCACCCGCATGGCGCACGGTTATCCCGATGCGCCCACTATCCGTCGGAGAAACCATTGACGCTGCCGTCCGGCTAATTCGCTTCAACCCCGTCGCTTTCATTGTTTTCCCTATCGTCGTACATCTCGTTGTATTGGCCGGCTACGTCGCTTGCCTGTTTGTGCTCAGATCCTTACCCATTCGCGATTCCTTTAATTCCACGTTCAATATGGTGACGATTCCTGTCGGTATTCTCTCCATCGGAAGCATGATTGCTGGAATGTTGACGTGGATTGCGGGGGCGCGCGTCACGCTTGCTTCTATGCGTGGAACGAAGATGCCTCTCAGCGCCACATTTCGCAGTGCTCGCAGCGGATTTTGGCGCTTTACCGGCCGTTTCATCGTGCTGACGCTTATCTCCTGCGTTGTGCTACTCGCCGCAATAATAGTGTGCTCCCTGCTATTTTTCGTCTTTTTCCTTGGCAGTGTTAGATCCCTAGCGGATCTTCATCCCGTAGCAATCATTATTTTCACCATCATTGCCACCCTCGCTTCACTTATTGGGAGTTTCCTCATTTTTGCTCGCTTCATCGCGGTGCTACCGACAATGGTTATTGAAGATATTGGCCCTATTGCAGCTATCCGCCGCTCGTGGAATCTCACTAAACATTCATTGGGCTATCTCATCGGGGTATTCATCGCCATCGTCATCCTCTCCTCTGTGCTGTCTACCGTCGCAACCGGCGTGCTAATGCTGATTGCTGGCTCCACCTCACTTTTTATGACGTCATTCGTAGGCGCATACAACCCTGATTCCAGCGTTCTCAACGCGCTGCTCACCGGCGTGACGATGCTGCTCTTCGCCGGTATCGTCTCACCGATCTACAACACCCTCATCAATATGGTGTATATCAATATGCGCATGCGTCGCGAGCAATTCCACCAACAGTTCCTCTACGAAGCGGGTCAACAGGCAGCACACGAAGCCGCCACTGCGCAAGCTTCTGCGTCCCCGGCAAACTGGGTATATCCCTCCTACCCGCACGGCGGTGCGCATGCGACGGCCAATCCCAACGCGGGCTTTTATCCGGCTCCGGCGACGCCCGCTACCGCGCCCTATCCACCGTCTCACACAGCGCCCGATTATGGCGCGCCTCCATCAGCAACGACGGGATACCCCACCGCCGCACCTGCCGAAGCCAGCTACGGATACGGGCAATATGATTCCCCTGCCAACGGCTCTTTTCCTGGAAATTCCTCCATGTATGCAGATCCGTCAGCTATGAACAATCCCTCGCCTTATCCCGCCACAGCTCCTTGGCCATATACGGCGCCCGACGCCTCCTGGTCTCATACTCCATACGCCACACCGCCAGCAAGCACGCCACATACTCCTGGCGTATTTTCGGTGCCAACATCCGGAAAGGGTAATTCACAGCAAAGCGATAATGAGCCGTGGTCCGGCGATCGCCCCCAATGGCTTCTAGCTACCCCCGATCCTGCTAATATCGCTACCGATTCACCCGAGGATAACCTCTAATGCTCGGCATGCCTTGGCTCTTCGATCCGCTTACCCCGAGTCCTGACGACGCTCAGCAATGGGCCGAACACGAACTCGCAAAAGCAAAGTACGACGACACTCAATCCATTTTGGCTATCATCGCCCGATGGATCGGGGAACGATTCACCTCGCTCTTACAGCGCCTATCGCCCTCGGAAAATGGTTACGGCAACCTCTTCATCTTGATCGTTGTGGGTATCGCCGCCATCGTTATCTTATATTTCATTGCCCGCAATGCCCGGAGTATGCGCAAGAGTGCCGACGCCCCCGCACATGTTGCCTTATTTGACGATATGCGCAATTCCCACACCCTGTTCCGTGCAGCCGATGCTGCCGAACAGAGCGGCGATCTGAATCTCGCCGTCATTGAACGGTATCGCGGCATTATTCGCCTGCTTGATGAACGCGGAATCGTGCGCCTTATCCCAGGGATGACGCCATTAGAAGCCGCCTCGGCTGGTGCTCAGGTGTTAGGGCACGGCGATTTGTTCAATAACAGCGCACTGTACTTTAACGATATTTACTACTGGAAAGGCGCTGCTACCCCAGCTATCGTCACCGCCCTACACCAGCTTCATACCATCGCTGCTCGGACGGAGGCTCGCCCATGAGTACCTCTTCCGGATTCGCTGTTGCGCGCACGCAATCCTCTCGAAAGACCATTTTCTTCTTCACATTTATCGTCCTCATAGCATTTATCTGTTTGCTTTTCTTCCGCGTCCCGCATGACGAGTCTGCATATTCCATTGATTCGTCTGGCCCGGACGGAACGATGGCTTTGGCAAGCATCCTGCGCGAGCATGGGGTTGAAGTAACCAGCGTCAGTGCCGAAGAAGCTCTCGCCAGCACCGGCGAGGATCACACCATCGTCTTAGTCGGCTACTTCCAAACGGCATACGTAGAACAGCTTAAAAAGTATCTACTTAATACCAATGCGCACGTCGTCCTTATCGATTCTGCGATCGCCTTTGATGATACGTCCTTTTCGGGACGCATCATCGGTTTGGATCCCACCAACCACGTCCCCGCACGCTGTGATAACTCAGACGCCCAGGCAGCGCAGTACGTATCCGGAATCGACGCAACATTTATCCCCGATGATCCCCAGGCCGTCTCAGGATGTTTCCCCATTGCCCAAGGGTTTGGTGCGATCACACCCCGCGATTACCCCCATATAACACTCCTGCCCTCCGGCACGTTTTTAACGAACTCACTGCTAAACCGCGATGGCAACGCCGCCTTCGCATTACGACTACTCGGTAAGCATCCGTCGCTCCTGTGGGTCGATCAACCCGATAAGACCCCCAGCGAGGACCACTCGCAAACCCTCGCCTTGCCAGACTGGGCAGTGCCAGCGTTCTGTGGAGCATTGCTGACATTCCTGTGGTTAGCATTATGGCGAGGACGGCGCTTCGGGCCGCTCGTTGCCGAACCTATTCCCGTCATCGTGCCCGCCCGCGAAACCGACCACGGGCGAGCGCGCCTCTACGCTCGCGGGCACAATCGCCAACATGCTGCTCAATCCCTCCGAATCGGCACTCTCAACAGAATCGCTCAACGCTGCGGCTTCACCCCAACCAGTGATCCTCAAACGATTGTCAACGCAGTTGTTGCTGCTAGCGGGTATGCTCCCGAGCATGTTTCACGTATCTTGTTCACCGATCCGATCAGCACTGATCGCGACCTCATTATCCTGACCGCCCGACTCGAACAACTCGAAAGGGATATTCATGTCTACTGATTTTCCTCCCCAAAACGCAGTATTTCGCCCGACGGCAGATCAGCCTGCCGCACCCCCAGCTCCGCTATCCGATGCCGGCGCTGCTTTTCGGCACATTCGTGACGAAATCAGCAAGGCAATCGTCGGGCAGGATCACGCCGTCAGCGCCCTCCTCGTCGGGCTACTGTGTGATGGGCATATTCTGCTCGAAGGCGTACCTGGAACCGCAAAAACCTTACTTGTACGGGCTTTGGCAGCTTGTGTGCAGTTAGAGGCTAAGCGCGTGCAATTCACCCCAGATCTTATGCCTGGCGATCTGACGGGCTCTTTGATCTATCATTCTTCCGAAGCAAAATTCTCTTTCCGCCCAGGGCCAGTCTTTACCAACCTGTTGATCGCCGATGAAATCAACCGCACCCCGCCAAAAACTCAAGCAGCATTACTTGAAGCAATGGCAGAACGCCATGTGACGGTGGACGGCAATCCGCAAGAATTACCCTCACCGTTCATGGTGGTCGCCACCCAAAATCCGGTGGAATACGAGGGCACATATCCGCTACCGGAAGCCCAACTCGATCGTTTCCTTCTCAAAGTTGAGCTTCCTCTGCCCCCGCGCGAGGTAGAAGTTGAGATCCTGCGTCGGCATGCCGCGCATTTTGATCCCAATGATCTATCAACCGCGCACATCACCCCAGTAGCTGACGCATCCCTCATCATTCAGGCCCAACAAGAAGTGGCAGACATTGATGTTAATATTCGCGTCCTGGATTATATCGTTGATATTGTGCGGGCAACTCGGCAGACGCCAGCGGTAGCGCTGGGAGTATCGCCGCGTGGTGCTACTGCCCTACTTCATGCCGCACGCGCCTGGGCATGGCTTTCTGGGCGTTCATACGTAACCCCTGATGACGTCAAAGCCTTAGCAAGCTCCGCTTTGGCACATCGAATTCAGCTCCATGCCGAGGCTGAACTTGATGGTATTACGCCGCGGGGCGTGCTCGAATCCGTGCTCAACACTGTGCCGGTGCCACGCTGATGTTTATTCGCCCTCTCGCTGTTGCCCTCTCGGGTTGCGGTATCGTGCTAGCGGGAATCGTGCGGGATGCCGGCTGGGCGCTGCTTCTAACCGTCATACTCGCTGTTGCCGTATGTCTTGATGTGCTCTGCGCTCCGTCTCCCTCGCATGTGTATATTGACGACGAAATGCCGGCTTCTACCCGAGTAGGTCAGAGCACCCCTCGCACCCTAATACTTTCGCATACGGGGCGTTCAACTATTCGTGGCATGATTCGTGACGCATGGCCGCCTTCAGGCATGCTCTCGCCCTCACGCCATTCCTTTGTGTTGAGCCCTGGCCAACGCAGCATATTGCACAGCACGTTGAGGCCACAACGGCGTGGAACACTACATTCTTCCGCAATAACAATCCGCACGTATGGTCCGTTACACCTAGCTGGGCGGCAACAAACCGTCTCAACCTCCTGGCAGTTACGGATACTGCCGGAATTTATTTCTCGGAAGAACCTCCCCTCTCGCCTGCAACAGCTCCGAGAGCTTGGCGGGCGTTCCTTGCTCTTGGTACGCGGGGAGGGCACAGAATTCGATTCGCTGCGTGAATATGTTGCCGGTGACGATGTGCGAGCAATCGACTGGCGTTCAACGGCTCGACGCGGGCAAACACTCGTGCGAACCTGGCGGCCTGAACGCGATCGACACGTCATTATCGTCCTGGATTGTGGTCGCGGTGGAGCGATCCGCATTAATGACCACCCCGCTTTCGATGCCTTTATCGAGACGTCTTTACTTGAGGGGGCATTAGCGCAAAAGGCCGGTGATCGCGTCAGTATTCTGGCTATTGACGATCAGGTCAGAGCGCGGCTCACCGGCGAGAACTCATCTCGACTGATTCATCGCATGGGTGAGGTTATCGCAGATGTGGAACCTTCACTGCGCGCTACGGATTGGAGCTTGCTGCCAACGTACATTCGAGAATTAGGAACGCAGCCAGCTTTCATCATTATCACCACTACACTCAATGGTGGAACGGTATCTTCTGGGTTACTTGATGTGCTGCCGATATTGCGCCAACGGCACAGTGTAATGATCGCTGCGGCAACAGATTCCTCATCGGCTGCCACCTCATCGGAGCAGCAATCACATAATGCAAACCTGACAGTTGATGACGCCTACGAACGTGCCGCATACGAACGCTCCCGAGTAGAAAACGCCAACCTCACGCGCATACTAGAAAACTCCGGTGCGCATGTGGTTCGAGCAGATGCGGATTGCCTGCCAACCGCCGTCGTTGATCGCTACATTGCATTAAAAGCCCACGGCAAGCTCTAAAACGTGGAGCGGTTCGTATATTAAAATGCTGACGCAAACACCGAGCCGCTACCGAGCCATTACGAGCTGCTCATCACTAAGGTCTGCGATTCCGCTAGGGCTACCCATTTTCCCTCGCATTTCCTAGTCTTTTTGAGGGAAGGGCACACGTACCTTGCCGTATCAAAGAGTAAAACAGAATACCCCTGCTTAGTAGCGATATTGCATAGAGGGAAAGGCTGACGGGCAAGGCGATTTCAGTGAAAGCCCTAGCGGATTTCGCCTGCACATATGTGGTTATTTTCCGACGTGTATGCCAGGCTATGCCGACCGGCAACCATGCGCCCGCGCATTCCCAACAGATACACACACAAGCACCTGGAAATCTGGTTAGCTCAAGGCACGAAAAGCACTAGAGCTCTCTTTTTTTCCCCCACACACAAACAGGGCGCAATACGCCCAATGGGATTCATATAAGTTAAGAGAACAGCTAGGCGATCAACCCGATTACCACATAAAGCACGAGACGATCACGTACAGCAATCATTTTTCCTCATCCAGCGGGCAATCTCCACGCAAACTACCCCACGTAAGCAACAGGTTCTTCCACCACAACTGGCCGCCGCCCAAAGACGAAAACCCACACCCAGAACGTTATGCCTACCAACGCCCCAACCGCGATCTTGGCAGCCCACGGTGCCGTCAACGGCGTGATATAGGCTTCGATTACCGCCGAAATCGCTAATAACACAACCATTGCCACGACAAGGCGCAACAAATGCGGCCCCTCAGCCGCGAGCGCCCGAACCCGCGGTAAATGCCCCGGAGAGATCAGCTTCCAAAACAGCCGGAAACTTGCTGCTAACACCACGAAAAGCACGGATAGCTCCAGCCATCCGTGGACGGCAATATGGAAAATAAACACATCCGCCTGCCCGTAATACGCCATCACTGCTGCCGCATGAGCGATGTTGAGCGAGTTGATAAGGAACATCCACAGCGGGATTACTCCTGTCAGGCTACCGGCTAAAGCAACAGCGCATAACGCAGCATTATTCGTCCATACCTGTAATCCAAAATCTTGACTGGCGTAGTGCGAATAATATTCTTCAAAGTCGTTGTAGGCGTACTGCCGTAAATTTCCTGATTCATTTAGCTCGGCAATAGCTGCTGGATTTACCCGCATATTAATGAGCACCACGGCCACAACCGTTAGCGTGGCCAACACTAAAGCGAGAATCCACCAGCGCAGCCGATAGATGGCATACGGATATGTTCTCGTTAGTGCATACCGGAATGTATTGCTGCGATTGCGCGAATGGTCTGTGAGTTTAGCGCGCGCTGCCGCAGTAATCGCTGATAACGTCAGGATCATATCCGCATCGGGAGCAGATGTCCGGATCTTCGCTAAATGAGTGGCACAGGCTTGATATAAGCTCACAAACTCGTCGCTTTCTAAGCCGTTTAACCGACGTTTGCGAGTAAGTTGTTGCAACCGAAGCCACTGACCTTCATGCGCTTTGGCATACGCTAAACTCTCCATCCTCCTAGAGTGCCATAAAGATTTCGGGCATGACGGGTAGCCTAGTAGGGTGAGAGTCGGATATTACGAAGATACGTCATTGAGTGATACCAGTATTATCACTGGCGAGGGCGTTGCTCTTGAGCTGCCGGCCGCCACTGGCTATTCCCGAATTGTCTCGGGTTTTATCGATTACAGCGTGTATTGCCTATTATTCGTGCTTCTATCCTGGTATGTTCTCAACCCGCTTTCGGTCTCTATGTCCATAGCGTTAAATACTGCGATAGGTATTTTTTCCATTGCCGTTGTCTTTGTAATTTTGCCTGCTCTCGTCACATTCTGGGGCAAGGGGTGGACGCTTGGAAAGCTCCTGACTCGCACTCGGGTAGTGCGTTCCGATGGCGGGACGATCACCGCTTCCCAATGTTTTATTCGTTCCATTGTCGGGATCGTTGAGGTGTTATTAACTTTGGGGGTCGCCGCCTCCTGCGTCTGTTTATTTTCCCGTCGTGGCGCACGCTGGGGCGATATGTTGGCAGATGCCTACGTTGTACGCTGGCCCAAAATGTCCTCCTGGATGCCGCCAGCGCGAATGCCGGATTCCCTAATCATGTGGGCAAATAATGCGCAAACCCGCCCACTGCCTACCGGCTTATCGCTCAATATCGCCGATTATCTGAAGAACCGCGATAGGCTCACTGCGCAGGCTCGGATCTCTCAAGGGCGGGCCTTAGCCGCA
Organism: Trueperella sp. LYQ143; assembly: GCF_046599595.1. Lineage (NCBI taxonomy): Bacteria > Bacillati > Actinomycetota > Actinomycetes > Actinomycetales > Actinomycetaceae > Trueperella > Trueperella sp. LYQ143. The sequence goes on from NZ_JBKIWR010000001.1 coordinate 12,936, forward strand.
GCCTGTGAACGCTATGTTTCCCCTCCTCCGCCTTGGGGGACTCCGCCCGAGCTGTTCCTTGAGGCGATGACGGTAATCCGTTATAACGTCGAATTTCAGCGTTATCAACTCTCCAGAGACCGCCAGATTCGCGCTCAACAGCGCATATCCGCAGTCGGCTATTACTGAATCAATACGCGCCAGGTCAATGGGATAGCCGTGGCGGGATCACCTGTGTGCAATTACGTTATTTTTCGTTCACTGCGCAGATGCGACGGGAAGCCTCAACATATTCAACATATTTTCGCTTTCACTGGCAGTTGCATTTCCTATGCCGTTATTGGCGCTACCAGCTCTTAGCTATGCGCGGTACCCTTACCTCTCGCGCGGTATTAGAGAAAAATATCCACCATTACAGATAGTCGATCTCATCTGGATCGACGTTCAGCGCTGAGGCCAGTTGGCTCACAACAATCGAATGGATAAATAAGCGCGGATCATCCTCATCTCGCATGGCATGCAGAATTGGCATTCGGTAGAAGATGATCCGACCATGAATACGCGCTGGACGTTCAAATGGCAGATAACGAGCCAAGGGCACGCTTTCCTCCCACGGTGCCGGATCATTTTGCGGGGCATCCATCACCGCAAAATCAATATGGTCCATCCGTTCGCCCAAATGCCGCCGAAACGTGCCCAAATCCCAGGCAATTAAATCATCAAAACAGTCTGCACGAGTCCGCCATGCAGGAACTGACATCGGCAAAATAGGACCAGGAATACCACGCCCGTGTCGGTCGCGTCGCCGTGCATGAGCGCGTCGAGGGATAATCTGCATAGACCTACCCTAACGCTTCACGCATTCTGCATGGGAAATGACTAAGGTTATGTGCGTGAGTCCTATCCGAACCTGTTGCCGAGATCGCTGCCAGGAGCCTGCCGTCGCTACTATGACGTACGGTTATCGGGAAGCCACTGGCGTTCTTGGCCCGCTCTCTCCGGTTCTGCAACCTGGCGCGCTTGATCTGTGCAAACATCACGCTGAGACAGTGACCGTCCCCGTCGGGTGGAATATGATTCGGCTGGTAACAGAATTTGATGACGCCCCGCCATCCCCTGATGATTTACTCGCTTTGGCAGACGCGATCCGAGAAACCTCAAAACGCGATGTTCCCCCTCCACAGCCTGCCCAACGAGAAATTCGCCGCCCACGCACGGATGTTTCCCCTGGGCCGCGTACTCGCCCGCGTTTTGCCGTTATTGACGGTGGGCATAGCGAAGATGAGACGGCAACGGAGTAGTCGCTATTTTCTTCCGTCTTGGCTGACGCTCAGATCTTCATTTTGCGGCACGTTATCGCTAGCCCGCCCATGATCTAGGAAACAGGGAAAGGGCAGTTAGCCAGCAGGAAATGATTACGGAGCAACAGTCAGCCGTACCGAACGACTCTGGGCCGCATCCTGATTCACGGGCACCCAGGAGATCCCCGAGGGGCCAGACAGCATAGCCGCCCCATACACCGGCGAGTTCGCTGTCACACGCACATATTTCGTTTCCTGTGGAAGTTTTACCTCTTCCACATGTGCTAACTCGATAGCCTCTTTACCGATTTGCGTTCCTGCCTCATCGAAGGCCTGCCAGGTAACTGAACCCATGCCAGCTAGCACCAACACAGCCTGGGTTGGACCAACCGTTGCCATACCATCGCTAACTGGCGTAACAGCATGCAAATATGCCACGTCAACACCGCCATCACCGGCCTGCGAGGCAGTAACTCCCGCACTAATATCCGAATCGGAGGTGATCTTCAGGGCATAATCCCCTGGCGATATTCCAGCCAATGACAACTTCAGCACACTATTTGGGCTAACCGATATTCCCTCCGCACCAGGCAGCGGGTGTTCGCCCGTCGTGTCGATGACAATGACAGAGATTTGTGCTGGGGTGGCATTCGGATTAACCACCCGCACGTATGCCGAAAAGTTTGGATCAGCCAGGTAACTACGATTCGTCGCTGACTGCTCCACGCCAGGAACGACCAATCCCGGAATAACGAGATCGCGCCCGAAAGTTCCTGCTGTGACGACATCAATTCCGGCAGGCTGTGCTCCGACAAGCTGCATCGTCTGAACCGACGCAGCGAATCGACCACTATTAGACGTCAAATGCAGCGCAATATCATCTGCTGGAGGTAATACTCCGTCAAGGAGGAGCGTCTGCGTCGTTTTCGGAGCCAGGGTTATATGCGAGTGCCCTCCTAGATCTAAGAGGCCAGTATTCGCATAGGCCGTCATCTCGATATTGATCGCAGTAGCCATCGGATTAGAGATGCTGAGCTGCATTGACGATCCGACCTTCGTGGAGCCACCAACTAACCAGACAGAGTTGCTTGGCCACTGGCACGGGCGCACAGCCACTCCGCGCATATCTCCGGCTACCGCACTGTGGATTGAGGCGCCGGCCGCCACCCCAGAATCATTAACCACAATATCGCCAGTTAGCTGCGTCATTCCGGCATCATTCTTCGTCAATGCTGCCGCGCTGAGCACAGTATTGGCAGCGATCGGTGTGGCATCTAGCTGGGCAGGTGTTGTTGAATATGCCCCTGCCCAACCGCCAAGTTTCTCTGCGATCTGTGTTGCGGTTACGCCGGTGTCAATAGTGCGCGAAATACCGCCTTGGCATACCAGTACGGCCTCCGTGTGTGGCAGCGGGAGAGCGTGCGGGAGGCGATCAATCGTGGTCGGCGGCGCGCTGGCGTGCGTCACCACAACCACTGCCCCGACTAACGCAACTGTGGCAGCTCCCGTCGCCATTGCCCATAGACGTTTGCCTGCGCGTCGGGCAAGATCTACACGATTCATTCAATCCCTCCCCGACGACGGCGTATCGGCATGGCAATAATGAGATTAATAGCAGCACACAGCGCAATTGCACCGACGAGGAGGCGTTGCTGCCAATTGACGTACACAATATCGAGCGTGCCCGAGATACCAGGTGGAATAATCCATTCTTGTGCCCATGCTGCCGAACGCGGCTCAAGGGATTGCCCATCTATATATGCCTGCCAATGGCTATCTGCCCGTTGGGCAAGACGGATTGTGCGCTCACCCGCGGCGGCTTTAATCGGTGAAACGCTACTGGCATCATAGGAACGCCCAGTCATTGCAACCGGCTGCTCCCCGATACGCACCAGTGCGCTAGGTGCGCTCACCCGCCAAAACGTTCCAGCAACACCATCTGAGATGAATTCCAGACCCGACACGGCGTGCAGGGTCGATACCAGATCGGCCCGTAGCTGGGCTGAGCTTTGCGCAGAAGCGGGCGGGACGAGAACCATCGCGATAGCGTGATCTGCCAATTTTTCGCTAGCATCCGCGGAACCGGCGAGCATGGCCAAGATTGCATCCTGTAGATCGCGCTGCGCGCTGTCATCCCCACTCTGCCCAAAATGGTCTGAGGTAGATTGTGAGGATACGTGTGCGGAAGCGGGATTATCCACGTCGGTGTTTGGCGTAGGTGCCGGATCTGTTTTCCCGCTATTAGCCTTGCCAGCGGTTTCTCCGGATGGTGGCACTGGCAGGGAAGATGAGGAATTGTGCGCAGCTTTCGCCGCGTCGTAGCGGTCTAGCGCGTCAACCATTGAATACTCGTGCAGTTCTTTACCGTTTCCTGACCATTCCTGGGCATAGATTCCGGCAGAGGTATTTTCAACAACCAGGATTCGCTGATGTTGCGCATATATTTCTCGGCTCAATGCTGGTACTTGAGGCGCTTGACGTCCGAGCGAGGAATGATCCACATGCCAGGTTGTCGTCGCTACCGCAGTGGTAATAATTGCAATCGGAATTGCCATCATCGCCACCCCGCTTATGATGTGGGCAAGCCCAAAGCTACGATTGCGCAAGGTCGTTAGCAGACTGTGCGAACCAGCGCCAAGGGCAATGACCATCCCCCACCAGGCGAGGGTGTAGCCGATATGGGCATCCCCATTGACGTTGTGTTGGCTCACGCCCTCACTCATTGCAACTGTTGTCCGGGCTGCAAGCGATCCTAGCGCCATTCCGGCGGCGATGATAAGCCAGCCGATCCGGATGAGCCACATGCGGTGGAGGCGCAACAGGGCCAAAATACTGACCACCGCAAAAATCGTTAAACCAGCGAGTAATAGTGGCGAGGTATGCGCTGCCCGAGCCAGATTTTGTAGGCTGTCCGAACCGAAAGCGCGACCTGGTTGGGAGAAGAAGAACGCTACAGGGTTGCGTACCTGGAGTAACTGCGGAAGAAGTACCAGCACTCCCAGCAGCACAGACCACGGCCAATAGCTCTTATGCCGTGGTTTGCACGCTAGGGCGCACACTACGACGAGGATACCTAGTGGGAGGAAGATTGGCGCACTGGCCGTCAGTACCGCAAAACTGAGGGCTGCCACTGCAGTAAAAACAATCGAGCCATCCCACATACGGCATAGCGCATATCCCCATAATGGGACGAGAACATGAACGAGGACCGCTCCTATGATCCCGTTACTCAATGCGTCAGTAAATGCCGGAGATACCACCCAGATTAGCGATAGCGCAGTGCGCGCAACCCAGGATTTTGTTAACCGTCCGGCAAAGATATAGGCATTCGCTCCGGCGCAGATCGGCGCGATATATACGAGTGCCGTGATGAGGGATCCCAGCGTCACTGACCACGGGGAGGTTATGAGAAGGAATGGCGATAAGAGCAGCCACAGGGCGTCTAGAGGCCGGCTATACCCATCGCCACTGGGCATCCAGCCATGCCAGGCAATGCTTATGAGATCAGTGCCCGTCGCGGTGTCAGCAGTCAGTGCCCCGCCGATAAGCACACCGGAGGAGAAAAATCGGAGGAAAAAGACGAGGGAAAAGAGAGTCGTCACCACCAAGACGAGGGCGAAACCGTGACGAGTGTGCCGCGCCAGATCTGCCGCAAGTTTTCGCGTTAGAGGATCCGGTGCTTGCGCCAGCCAGCGGGCTTCTTTCCTGGAACGCCGCAATTCGCGCCGTGCTGCTCGAATATCACTGGCGCGGGCTTCTAATGGGCGCACAACATCTGTCCCGTGCATTGCCGTGCGAGCAATCTGGCGACGGGAGCGCAGGATTGCGCCCAGGCGCGCGGGGACGGAGAATCCGGCGCGCAGCTCCCCGAAAGCCAGCACAGGCTCTTTGCAGATGAGCCTCACTAGCGCGCGGGCAATGCCGACGAGGGGATAACCGATGACGAGAAGCGGTAACAGAATAGCTCGCACGGAAAGCATGGCCGTGAAAAGCTGTGCAGCACGGCGGCGACCAAAGGAGTGTTCCGGATTCGTTCCCAGGCTCACCCGGGCGTGGCGCAGTACAGCTTGTGGTTCTACCACAACTCGATACCCACTGCGGCGAGCACGTCGGGAAAACTCCAGACCTTCACCAAAGGGACCGAGATACTCGTTAAAACCGCCAAGCTCATCCCAAGCACTCCGGCGTACCAGCATGCCGGCACTGCCAACGGCGAGCACGTCAGTGCGCGAATCGTGTTGCCCTTGGTCGCGTTCATCTGGTTCAACTTCCGGCACACGCCGAGCACTGCGCGTGGCCCGAATACCGACTTCATATAAGACGGGTGCGCCATCGCGGTCTTCCCAACTGATTTGCTTTGGGCCGACGATACCGATGCGGTTAGAACTTTCTCCTGCACGCAGGAGGGCGTCCAGAGCCGATGGTTCAGGCGCAGAATCCGCATGCAGGATCCAGATCCATTGGCTTTCTGGGATTTCCAGATCATGTAGCGCAGCGCCGAGCGTCTCTGCTGGTTGCGCAACGATGCTGACATTCGGGGCCGCTACCGGCAACTGGGAGTGAATGTGGGCGACAGCCGGAGAACTGTGGCTCGGAATATGAACGAGGATGTGGTCGGGCTGGTGAGTTTGCTGCGCTAATGCAGCCAGAGTTGTGCTCAGATATGAAACGTCACGGTCATGGCATATCACCACGGCCGTGACGGTTTCGCGAACAACGCTATCCATTATCGCCGAAAGCCACGTGCCGCCTTACGTTCGCGAGCCATTCGCTTGCGATCATTATCCGAGGTTCCGCCCCAGATTCCGTGGCGAATATCATTCGTGACGGCGTACTCAAGGCACTCGGCGCGCACCGAGCAGTTATTACAAATCGTTGTGGCCGGAACCGTCGATCCACCTTTTTCTGGATAGAAGATATCGGGATCCGTCTGCGCGCACAACGCAGATTCCATCCAGCTCAAATCAGCTTCCGGAGCGAACCCGTATCCGAGATCGAAGATGCCTTCCATCAAACTCTGCGCAATGCGAGGATCGAGCGAACGATCAGCCGTTCGCAACGGGGTAGTCACCGTGGACTGCCGCATAATCATCCTCCAATTCAAAGTTGCCTAGCATAAATTACACGCGTGTAATCAGATAAAGTCAAGGCGAGTTATCGAACTTCTCGATCTATTCGGCGTGTCATCGCCCACGTTCACCGACGATATAATATCGCCACCACTGTTGAGCAATACGACTACCGTATGAGTTCTGAGATGGGTTATTGCTAACTCACTAAAACACCGCGCGAGCGCTATGTTATTCTTGCCCTCTGTTCGCACCTAGCAGAGCTCCCGACTATCACTTCCCCCCCCTGGCGCATATTGACCACACACGTCGTTTTCAATCAAGTAAAACTGTGAGAAATTATCCGGCCTCTTCCCAACTGCAGCAGCCTCGCTCACCTCATGGCAGGATAGGCACATGATAGCTGCCTGCCAACTAGCCGATATTGCCGAGAAAGCCGCTCGCGGAGTGCGCGATATGCTACTCACCGCATTCGACAATCCTGGAAAGGTTGAATGGAAGCGCAACTTCCATGACCCAGTGACCGTCCACGATCGCCGCGCCGAGCACGCATTGCGCGCCTGCCTGTGGGAGCATGCTCCGGATTCACTTATCCTCGGCGAGGAAGAAGGCCAACTTATTGGGCGCGACGCCCGCCCTCGTAACCCCACTCCAGACGATATTATCTGGCTCCTTGACCCCATTGACGGTACCGCAAATTTTGCTTCTGGCCTGGATATATGGTGCGTCTCTATCGGTGCAATATGCGGCGATGAGGTTATTGCTGGCGTCATCTATCAGCCCACCTGCGATCGGCTATACCGAGCTGACGATTCCGGTGCGTACCGCAATGACGTCACTATTACCGCTTCTCAAGCCCCCATATCCGATATGCTCATCACCACGTCTTTCCCTTCTGAACGCCTTGAGGATCGGGTTGGCGCGGCGCGTGGATACGATCTTCTTCTCACTCACGCCAAATCTATGCGACGTATTGGCTCCACCGCATTGAGCCTTGCGTATGTTGCTGAGGGGGTGTGCGGCGGCACATTCGCAATGGGGACGCAGCCGTGGGATATTGGCGCCGGTATTGCCCTTATTCAGCGGGCCGGTGGCGTGTTCCGCAGCGTTGACGATGCCCGTCGTATCCACCATCGCCGCCCCTTTGCCTACGCCTCCTACCTCGCCGGTGGCACCCCGCAGGTCTGCGATCTCATGTTTGAGGCGATGTGTTGCGCTGCCGCCCAACCCCTCCAGACTCCGTATTTTGCACCGGAGGAGGACGCATGAGCTCCAACCCGTGTGAATCCGCTTCGGCAGAAACTACCGCGCTACCCGCAACGTCAAGTCCTGCTTCGATACCGGATTCAGTCACTATACCGGCGGCGTCATCAGCACAATCGCTGCCCGATACTTCCTGCCTCACAGTGACCCCAGCAGCCTGCTATCGCGGGGCACTTGCCCTGGGTAGTCGCCCGGCTTTCATCTGGTACAGCGAATATGAGCGCATCGAGTTATCTGGCAAAGTCGTAGCCAATCACCTGGCTAAGGTGATGAACTTCCTCAGTGACGAGTGCGAGATAGGCGGCGATAGTGCAGTCACTCTTGCAACTGTGCCGTACTGGCGATCCGTATTGTGGGCCATCGCCGCGTTGTCGTGTGGTTCTCCGTTGCGCATTGTTCCGCCAGTTACCAACGAGGTTTCCGGTCAGCTCCAAGAAGATTTCCCGTTATGCATATTTCCTGACGGCACTAGCCCGTCAGCACAGTTACCGTCATCGGTATATATTCTTTCTGATCTTGCCCGCGCGGATTTATATACTGACGCCCCTATCGTTGCACTTGACTCGCGTCATCCTTTTGCTTTGCAATGGCCTGATGAGTTACCACGTGGCATCTGGGATGGGATTGCCGATGTATATGGCTATGCTGACGTTCCCCTAATTGAGCCGAGCAGTGTGCCGCTATCGGTTACGGTCCCGCTCGCGTTGGCTCAATACGCTGAGCAGGTAGGCAGCGATGCTTCATCTTGGCGCCCTGAGCCACGGAGGTACGCCATGAGCACCGGGTGCCTTACCGCAAGTGTATGCCTCACCCTAGCTGGATTGGCTAGTGCCAGCACGATCATCATCCTTGACCCCTCGCGCAATATCACCGATATTTGCCATGCAGAACAGGCTATCGCGCTTAATTACCGGCCAGCATAGGGGTTTGTGCAGATTGGCTTTCGTCACTCTCAGATGGTTAGTTTTGTTTAGCTGTGCCGCCGAGTAGATGTATCTATCTAACGTAATCTCGCGGTGCGCGATCGCCATTTTTTGGTTTATGCCAGCACCGACGCGGGCGGCGACAAATCGTAGCTTTTACAATATGTAGACCACTACCGCGGGGTATGAGCACTGCCAGGGTTATTAATATAGGCAGAAGCTATTAATAGCTGAGCTATTAGCGCCCTGGCTATTAGCAGTAATTGCTCAGGTACCGCCCATAGGGGTCACCAGCCGGAGCGTTAACACGGCTATTAATGCGCAGGGGTAACCGTATCGCGGTATCGGCTCCACCAGGAAAATATTGCCCCGGAGATGTTATGCCACACAGAAAAGATCACTGCCGGTAGAGCCGCTTCCGGAGTGGTCACAAAATGGGTTTTTGCCAAGGTCGCAGCCAGCCCGGAGTTCTGCATTCCCACCTCAATTGCCACTGTGCGCGCCACATACGGAGAAAATCTCGCGCTTTTAGCCAAAAAATACCCACACACAAGCCCTAGTAGATTATGTGCGACAACCGCGATAATGACGACCCCTACAGCCTGTTTAAGGATCGGCGCCGCCGGCGGGACGAGTGCGGCAACCACAATCGAAATACCGATGGTCGAAATCCACGGCAGAATCGGCAGCATCCAGGTAATAACCCTTGGGAAGATCCAGCGCAGCAGCACTCCGCCTAGCACTGGGATAACAACCGTTGTTGCAATACTGCGTGCCATGTGCCCGGCGTTAATATCCGTCATTTCTCCGGCTAGTAGCTGAATCAGTAGTGGCGTCATCACTGGAGCAAGCAAGGTGGTCACCGAAGTGAGGGTGACGGATAAGGCAACATCGGCTCGTGCCAGGTAGGTGACCACATTCGAGGCCGTCCCACCAGGGCAGCATCCTACGAGAATAACCCCAATCGCGAGCCCCGACGGCAAATTGAGCACACGAGCAACAGCAACGGCAGCCAGCGGCATAATGAGATACTGCGCCGCCACGCCAAGCACGACCGCCACCGGACGTTGGGCAACTAAGGCGAAATCATGGAGCGTCAACGTCAGCCCCATCGTGAACATGATAAATCCCAACCCTGGCGCAATAATAGGGCTCAAATGTTGCGCAGTGGCTGGGAAAAAATATCCCCAGATAGCAGCCGATACGATGATAAGCGGGAAAAGCGTCACGGCAATGAGCGCAGAACGTTCCTGAACATTAGCCTGTGCTTCGCGCATAACAGCAACTTTCCTTCCGCCACACATGTATGTTGCTACCCATAAGAATAATTTTTAGGTCACAATGGACCTATGCGTGGAATTATTTTGGCCGGCGGATCCGGCACTCGTCTTCATCCCATTACTATTAGTACATCCAAGCAGTTAGTACCTGTTTATGACAAACCGATGATCTACTATCCGATGAGTACGCTAATTCTTGCTGGAATTCGCGATATTCTCGTCATCACAACCCCGCAAGATGCCGACCAGTTCCGGCGGTTACTCGGCAATGGATCACAGTTCGGTATTAACTTGCAATTCACAGTCCAAGAGAATCCCAATGGTCTTGCTCAGGCCTTTGTATTGGGTGCGGATTTCGTCGGTAATGAGCCGGCGGCGCTGGTTCTTGGCGATAATATCTTCTACGGTCCGGGCATGGGTACTCAGTTACGCCGCAACACCGACCCCGACGGTGGAGCTATCTTTGCCTATCACGTCAACGATCCAGAGCGCTATGGCGTCGTGGAATTCGATGAAAATCATATGGCGATCTCTATTGAGGAAAAGCCCGCTAAGCCGAAGTCGAATTATGCTGTTCCTGGTCTATATTTCTACGACAATGATGTGGTGGAGATTGCGAAGAATCTCAAGCCGTCCCCGCGTGGAGAGTACGAGATTACCGACGTCAACAAGGTTTATTTGGAGCGTGGGAAGCTCTCAGTAGAGGTGCTGCCCCGAGGGACTGCCTGGTTGGATACCGGCACCTTTGATTCCTTGGCCGACGCCACTTCATACGTGCGAACCATTGAGGCACGCCAGGGTTTGAAGGTTGGCGCTCCTGAGGAAGTGGCCTGGCATATGGGATTCCTGACTGACGAGGAGCTTGCCGAGCGGGCAGAGCCTTTGCGCAAGTCTGGATATGGCGAATATTTATTAGGGCTGCTTAATCGTTAATTGCCGTTGTTAAATAGCATCGTTAGTTAACGACGCAGGATCTCAGCCGGTAATGACGGTTGAGATCGGCAGATTGCCTGTGGTTTGTGGGTGTGGTTCTCGGCTGAGAACCACACCCACAAACCACATTTTGCACTGCACCATGTACCAATAAGGAGTGCCGGTGCAGCTAGATATTGTGATCCGGTGGTTGTCTGCCCGCTCATTAGCGCGGGCAGACAACCACTTTTCTTTTCGTGTCGCATGTAGGTATCTATATGCGACATAGCTGCACCGGCACATCGCTTTATATGAATGGCGGGTTGGGTTTGGCCTCATAATTTTGCCAAACCCAACCCACCATTTGAGTTTCGTCGCGGTTTATCCGATGCCGCGGTGCGCGAGCGAGATACTGCGCAGTTATTCGCCGCGGGTTCCCAAAACCACGGGAGCTGCCACTGCCCAGCGCTCTTTCCAATCACCAATGGGCTCTAGGCCAATTGCGCTGATCGAATCGTGGGCGAGGACGGAGTATGAGGGACGTGGCGCCGGACGATTAAATGCCGCCGCCGTTGTCTCCGTCACGATCTGGGGATCTTTTCCGATAGAGGAGATAATCTCCTGAGTAAAGCCATGCCAGCTCGTCTGCCCCGATGCGGTGCCGTGATAAATTCCCGTCGGCGCTCCCGCATCGACCAAGCGGATAATGAGATCCGCTAGATCGCACGTCCATGTCGGCTGGCCTACTTCATCTGTGACAACCGATAGCGTCGGATGGGACTGTGCGAGGGTTGCCATCGTCTTCGGGAAGCATTTTCCATGCTCACCGTATAACCAGGCGGTACGCACGATGAGGAAATCAGCAGTCTCACACCGCACTGCCCATTCACCAGCCGCTTTCGTGCGCCCGTAGGCACTGCGTGGCGCAATCGGGGCGTATTCCCCGTAGGGCGAGTCAGCGTCGCCAGCAAAAACGTAGTCAGTCGAGATATGGACCAGACGCGCACCAATTTGTGCCGCTCGCCGAGCTAGAAGCTGTGGGCCGGTGGCGTTGACGTGGAATGCCACATCTTCATGCTCTTCCGCCGGATCCACTGCGGTATATGCCGCGCAGTTGACGATGACGTCGGTTTCGCTCAGACTCTCTACGGAAGCCGGATCAGTGATGTCAATAGTGTCAATATCTCGTGCTTCCACGTCATCCCCGCGCTCTTTGAGCATGTGTACGAGGTCCGTGCCGAGCATTCCGTTAGCTCCAATAACCGTCCAACGCATGTTTCATTCTCCTTAAACTTCTGCGCTTATCCTAGCGTAGATCCCAGTGAATCGGACGGATCGCTAACACCGCGTCTCAGGCATTGCAATCCTCACACTCCCCTAGCTCAAAACTGTTACATACGTTATTATTGTGATTACTGTTAAAGGTAGGCAATTTGCGGGGTTTTGCCCGCTTTTTGCATGCCTATTACCCACACACAAAAGGTCTTGGCATGAAACGCACACTCGCTCTGGCGTCAACCCTTCTCCTCCTGCCAACATTGGGCAGCGTCGCCCACGCAGAGGAAGAACCGGCTGCATACACGTTCAGCCTCAACTCGGTTACACAACTCCATCTGACCGAAAACGCGAGCAGCGCCTCTAACGAGACGCCCACCCATCGAGCAGAACACCCCGAGGCAACAGGCATGCCACCAATCACGCCGAATACGACGCCACGCACACCGCAGACTACGCCATCCGCACCGCCTGCACCGCCAGCCTCGCCATCCCTTTTGGCGCAGCCAGAACTAAACACGGCGCCCACCCCTCAGAGCTCGGATCCCACCCCGCCACGCACATCCACGCCGGCAGATACCTCCACCACTCCAGATACCACCAGCTCTTCGGCCGGTTCACCGCCATCTTCGGCACCTCACGCCAACAACCCAGCATCCGCGCCACTCAATACAAAAGACGCACAATCCGCGCAAACACCTAATACCCCTGCCACGCAGGATGACGCCAGCACTCCACCAGCACCACCTACCCCCACCACGGCAGAAACCCCTAACCCGCAACCTTCGGACACCACCACAACCAGCCCTAAGAGCACCACACACCCCTCAGAAAAGCTCGGCACATCCAACTCACAAACAACCTCCGAAAAACACAACGCAAACACAACAACACCAGATCCCGAAGCCCCATCCACCACTTCCACAGCCTCAGCACCCCAAGCACCTGCCCCAGCCCCCGTCAGCACAACAGAAAATGACGGGCACTGCCTCACCACCGACGACTACTCCTTTATCACCGCACCGCTACAAACCGACGAATTCGCAGTAGCTGGTATTCACTGGCAAGGCATCGGCCCCCAACAAGTAGACCTGCGCGTTCTCATCAATCACACCTGGACCCAGTGGTACACCCTAGAAATCGAACAAGGAGAAAACGGCGTCACCGCCACTGAACCATTCATGGCAGCCGGTGCCACAGGTATCCAAATCCGCACCCGAGGCACACTAGATCCAGAGCACACCACCGTCGCCCTCAATACCGGAGCAGGTAGCGAAGGAACAACCGATCACGCCACCATCACTCCGGCACCGATCCTCCCCGCACCACATACCGAATTATCGGCAGCAGAAAACAGCAGCGCGGTTTCTGAACTTCTCAGCTCCCCGCGCCCCGCCTACACATTCGACTCGCCCAATACACCTGCCCCACTGGGAACACATCTGGCCACCCAGCACGCAGATTCCTCAGCCTCCCCATCCCTGTCAGCGCAATCGCATCGCTCTCTCGCCTCAGAAAGCCTGCTCACCAGCCCTGAAACTACCCGCCCTCTGGCCGCTCAGAACACAGTGCGCTCCCCCGCAATCGTCACGCGCACCCAATGGGGCGGACCTGCCGTGAGTGAGACCTGGCCAGCCAACTACGTCCCCCTATCCGGAGCTGTCGTACACCACACGGCTGGCTCCAACGACTACACCCCGCAACAAGCACCAGGGATCGTCAAAGCCATCTGGAACTACCACACGAACGTCCTAGAATGGGGAGATATCGGTTACAACTTCCTCATTGACAAGTACGGAACCGTCTACGAAGGACGCACTGGCTCCCTCAATGCACCAGCTGGAAAAATGGTCATCGGCGGGCATGCCGCCCCCGGAAACACCGGATCAGTGGGCGTCTCCGTTATGGGCGACTACACCCTCATTGACCCCTCATCTATCGTTCTTAACCGCATATCCGACGTGATCGCGTGGCAATTCAGCCGCTCCCACGTCAATCCCTATGGCCTTTTCACGTTCACGGCCTACTCTGGAAAGCGCACCTCCATTCCCGCAATTAACGGGCATCGCGATATCAGCCCGACAGCGTGCCCCGGAAGAATTTATAACTACCTCGACCAGATTCGCGCGCAGGTAGCCGCAAAAATTAATGCCACGAACACTGGCGGATCTGCGGGAACTCCAGCGAGCCTACACTTCGATTCAGCACATTTTATCGGTGGCGGCTGGCCAGCCAGCGGCGTATGGTCAATGGGCGACTTCACCCGGAACGGATACGATGACCTCATTTTGCGTACCCCCACCGGCGCTCTCATGCTCTACGAAGGAGTCGGGCGCGACCTATTTAATCGCCCGCGGCAAATCGGGCGCGGCTGGGGCGGAATGACCCAACTATTTACCGGATTCGACTTCGACGGCGACGGCTACAACGACATTATCGGCCTGCACTCGAACAACCGGCTCTACCTCTACCGCGGAACGGCAAACAACACCGTCACAGACGGGCGGCAAATTGGCCACGGCTGGAATTTTGCCTACATCTTTGGGGTGTCGGCTGGAATTGATGGCAAGCCGAGCTTTATCGGCATTAAACCTGACGGTACTCGCCACACCTACGCCACCAATGGCGCGGGCATGTTCACTACCTCGCGCGTCGATTCCGGCAATTATCGCGACCTTGCCGGAGCACTCGGCGTCGGGGACTGGAATGACAGCGGTTTATCCGACGCGATCGTCATCGAACCATCCGGACGCCTATTCTTCTACCCAGATATTGCTCGCGGAAGCGATCCAAAAACCCAGATCGGACGTGGTTTTGCTAACTATATTCAGATCGCCCGAGCCAGCTCCTCAGGCAACGAACATCGCTTCTACGCCATTTCCAACACTGGGCAACTGTATTCATACACATATCGCTACTTCTAGGAAAATCCCTGATAGTTGATTAAGCTAAAGAATCATCTAAAGGGGAGGGCATGTCTGAGATAGAACGCGGTGACTGCGCGAGCCGCCCCCGAACAACGTCACATCACCACCTGTGGTGGCGTTGCGCTATCTATCTCAGCATCCCCACATTCCTCATCATTGCCCTCGGGTCTTTCGCCATCACCACTCCCCCATTTGGTGAGCCGGATTCTAAATATCACCTTGCCTCCATCTATTGCGGTCAAGGGACCGAAAAAGGGATGTGCGAAGCTGGAAACAGCCCCCATACTCGATACCTACGAGCAGACGCCACCGGATCTGTCTGCTTCGCTTTTAAGCCCTATCGGGGATCAGTTTGCCTATTTGAAAATAATGACGCTTTCTACTCTTACGATGAGGCTTCCGCAGACTCTGCAGGCACTCCCCGAGCCCAGACGGATTCCACCGCCAGCTCCGGAAAATCAGCCGCAGCCCAACCCCCAAATTCTTCCTCATATTCCGCCTCAGCATCCAAACTACTTCCGCCCTATACTCGCAATGGTTTAATTGAGACTGACATAGGAAACTTTCAGGGATCCTATCCGCAGGTGTACTATGCCGTTCAACATTTCTTTGTCGGCAACGAGACAAGCGAAACCTTCCGCAATATTCGATTCGTCAATATCATCGCCGTCAGTTTGGCATTAGCCACTCTCATCGCCCTACTTCCGGCCCGACGCCGCCCTATTGTGTGGATAAGCGTTGCCATAACGATGATCCCATTAGCTGCTTTCACCGTGGCATCTATCAACCCCAGTGCCTGGGCTTTCTATAGTCCACTCATCATTTTCGCCGCCATCGCTTCAATGTTCCAACAACACGGATGGCGAAAATGGGCACTCATTTTCTTTGCCGCCATCACATTGCTGGTTACCGCTGGAACTCGCACCGACGCCGGGATGTACTGCATGGTTGCCGTCCTTATTGGCGTGCTCGCCGGAATACGGTTTACCCGTCAGGCATTACGCTTTTATGCCGTCGGGATAGCCATATTTGCTTTAATCTGCATTGCCGCACTACAACATCCAACTATTGCTGCATACGTGGATCTGTCCAATGTTTTTAATCTTTTCTCCACAGCCATCTCCAAAGATTCGTCTTCACATGGGCTTTTGCATGATAATGCCATCAATCTAGTAACCCTATGGACGGGAATCTTCGGGACAACCAATCTCTCTTGGATGGATCTGCCCGTACCTATAACTATTCCTATCCTCACAGGATTCGTCACGATAACCGTCTTATGGTACGGAATTCGCCAGATACGCTGGACTCAGCTCCTTGGAATTCTTGTCATTATCGTCAATATAGCAATCTGGCCACTGAGTATAGCGTCATCACGGAATATCCCAATCGAATATTTCGTCCAATCTCGCTACCTCGCTCCTATGATTATTTTGGCGGTAGTGCTCATTGGCTGGAATGCTCGCCCCGCGTTCCTCACCCGCAATCACGCGATTGTGTGTGTGGGAGCACTGACTATGGCTTTTCTCATCACCCTCATTGCTATCTATCAGCGCTTCTATCACGACCCCATTACAGGTCAAACGTGGTGGCCCGAATGGGCGCCGCCATTTACCGTAGTTGCAACAATCAGCACCACGAGTTTTGCACTCTTCTGCACCTGCGTATTCTTCATATTGCCACGCATTGAACCGGCAACAACAGCAGATGAAAACGCCATCCACGCCGCCCGCACGGCACACAGCTCACCACATGCGCCTCACTCACATAACACGTGGCCGCTTCAGAAAGGCGTGGCCGCCGAGCAGCTGACAACGCGGAAACAAGCGATTAATCGCCGCTCTATCCACGAGACCTTTGATAGCGAAAATAACGACAAGATGCCCACGTCATTTCGCTAGTGAACCACAATCAGCGATAACACACCGCACTGCACCAGTCATAAAACTGCTCAATGCATTCTCTCCCCGCCACCGCCGCGCAATCTGCAACAGCAATCATGCGGATAGCAGCCTCCGGTTATGCGCATCATCAGCAGCAATAACACCGTAAAACATGACGCGCAGCTATGAGCGCTACGAGCTATGAGGCTATATAAGCAACCCGAGTAAACAAGATAAACGATTAGCGCATCTACTCAACGAGCGGCTGCCCGTATTGCCACTCCTGCAAAACTACCCGCTGCTGACTGCAATGCGAGTACTCGCTAACGATCAGCCCCGTTACCTACCACCAGACGAGGCGTTCCCTGCCACAACTGGGGATTCGTCACTCCACGGCCATCAAACAACAATTTAACCTCAGGGAATTGCTCCGCCGTAATCTCTCGATATTGCTGGTGATCTGCCTGAACGATAACCACGTCAACACTTTGCCCCAGCTCATAGGCTTCCCATCCGAAATCCGCTAACTCACTAGCCGAATACATCGGATCATGCACCAGCACCCGAGCGCCACGTTCCCGCAGCGCAGCAACCGTCGCAAAAATCCCAGAAAAAGCCGTCTCCTTTACCCCTCCACGGTACGAGACCCCAAGGACAGCAACCCTCATATCCTGTAGCGACCCCAAGACCTGCGCTACTCGCGAGACGACATACTCTGGCATTCCCGCATTACATTGCCGCGCAGTGCGCACGATGGTCGCATCCGGATCTGTGGATAAATATAGCCGTGGATAAACCGGAATACAGTGCCCACCCACCGCGATACCTGGCCGGTGAATATGCGAATACGGCTGGGAATTACACGCCTCAATCACGCGCTGCACATCAATTCCCACCTTATCGGCATAGACTGCAAACTGATTCGCCAGACCGATATTGACATCCCGGTAGGTGGTTTCTGCAAGTTTCGCCATTTCGGCCGCTTCGGCGCACCCCATATCCCATACCCCATTAGGCCGAGATAAATCTGGGCGATCATCAAAATCTAAAACCGACTCATAAAATTCAATCGCCCGCTGCGCACCCTGCTCACTCAAAGCTCCAACCAGTTTGGGATAGCGACGCAGATCCGCAAAAACCCGACCCGTGAGTACTCGCTCTGGGGAGAACACCACATGAAAATCTGTGCCCTCAACCAAACCGGAGATCTCTTCAATCATTGGCTTCCAGCGATTCCGAGTCGTTCCAACCGGCAAAGTCGTCTCATAAGAAACCAGCGTTCCCGACGACAGATGAGCAGCGAGTGAGGCGGTGGCGCTATCCATCCAGGTAAAGTCCGGCTGCCACGTCTCGTCGTTAACGAACAGTGGAACGACGACAACAACCGCGTCAGCTCCAGGAATCGCTTCGGCATAATCCGTCGTCGCCCGTAATTTCCCAGCCGGAACTAGCTGCGAGAGCTTCTCCTGTAACTGAGCTTCCCCCGGAAACGGCTCGCGAGCGCTATTGATCTGCGCTACCGTATCGGCATTGACGTCTACTCCGATCACCTCATGACCCGCATCCGCAAACTGCACTGCCAGCGGCAAGCCAATTTTTCCCATCGCAACGACGGCAATACGCATTTATTACTCCTCATACGTCGGTAATTCCAGAATACGTCATCGCGCATCTGCCCTGAACTAGCCCGCCAATTCCATGCGGTGATTTCCACCGCTTTACTCAACGCACTTTCCGCTAGCCCTGCACTAGTTCCCCTCGCTACCAGAACACGCCGTGATCTCATATAACGTCGCATATCCGCCGTGCTCATCTGGAACGCGGGCAATCTGCCGGAAGCCGTGCGTCACATCAACCCCATAAAAACCAGGCATACGTACAGAGCGCATTTTGGCGTAATATGGCGCGTCCGTATCGGCATAGAAATGCGTAATTCCGACGCGACGAATCGTTTGGCATACCGACGGATCACTGTGGATATTGCGGAAAGTCTGGGATAGCTCGCGCACATCTGCATCTTTTTCCGCCAAAGTTAGCTGCGGGAAAACGGTCCGGCGTTGCGCTAACACCGGAAAATATACGACACCCGATGACGGATCTCCCACGACAAGCGCATCTGCTGGAAGCTGTGCGCCTTCTCGGGAAATCATCTCTAATTCTGCGCGCGATGCCATCCCCGCTGGCCCTAACTGTTGCGGATCATAAACCCGAGCAACCCCAGCGATTCGAGCATCTAGTGCCCCACCGCCACTTGCGATAAGCAAACATCCTATTATTACGGTTGAGGCGCCAACTCGGCGGATCACCCCAGGCAGCATCGACCATTTCTGCTTTTGGCTGCCAATGCGCTGCACAATCTCAGCAATCTTTACCAGACCATAGCCAGATAGCAGGACAACAACCACTTGCATCGCGCCCATGATCCGGCGCGGATCGGAATACCACGGCCCGGAAAGGAACTTCATCCCGAAATCTGGGGCATAGGCCAATACCAGGATAATGACGCATACTAGCCAGCTCCCGCACAGCCAACGGTAAGCAGACCAGGCATACCAGATTCCGCAGCCCAGCATGACAACCAGGCATATCATTGCAGCGATCAATCCCGGTCGCACCGGCAACGGGGGAACCGGCACGATCGGGTGATACATGGCGTCTATCCAGGACGTTGACCGCACGAACCGCGATACCCCCGCTGTGCGCGGATTAAACATGGCATAGGCGCACAAGCCAAGCGCGGCGATGAGAGCCGCCGTGCCGAAAATAGCGGCCGGCCATCTGTGTTCCCGATAGACCGCATACAAGGTTTTCCCCGTCGCTCCCACAGCAGGAACAACGGCGATCATTACGGCGTTGAAGAAAGAAATCGGGTGAACACATAATGCACCGATTGCCGCACCGGCAAATAACACACTCCCAGCGGCTACCTGGCGAACTGGCGCGTTCCCACACAACACGTCCCGCCACTGCCGCCCAATAACCCATGCGAAGGCGAGGAGAGCTGGCAGGAGAGCCATAGATGTTCCATTTGGCCATTGCGCATAGCTGGAAATGAAATCCGCTGGAAAAGCTAGCGAGATTCCGCTGATGATCGCCACAATTGGCATAGCTTTCGGGCCAAGAATGACGTCAGCCAGGGCAACCATACCCACGACCCACCATAGGCACAACAAAATCGACGTAAGATTCACCGTGGAGATCACCGTTTGCGGCGTAGCAAATAATGCCGCAAACGCATGCCACGCATCCGGGTAATACACCGCAGCTTTCCCCGTGAGGTCAAACAGCGGCCCCATAGCAGAGGTCATTGACGCATTGGAGGTGTGCAGGATGGTCCATACCCCGTTGTAATGGAATGACGGATCCCACTGTTGCAGCGGGTCAGTAATACGCGCCGCAATGAGCAACGGGAGTATCGCTACAACAACTCCCGCACCCATAGCAGCAATAATCGGTATTGAGATACGGCAACGACGTGCATGCCCACCCGAGCCGCCCGATCGCCGCTGCCACCATTGCACTGCCAATCCCATCACGCCTAAAGCGCACAGCCCTGCCAGCACATATTTAGGCACATACCCTAAACCGCGAGCAGGAGTGCAGATAAAACCAATGACAGAAATCAGCGCAAAAGTTCCCAGCGGGGCAACCGCAAAAGCCAGGAGGGATCGCGAATACCGAGCATTATCAGGAAGGACAGTACGCAGCCACCCCCAACATGGAAAGCAGGAGATGATGAGCATTGCGAGAAGCAACGGTATATGACTTAACCACGTCATGTTCTCTCTATCTCCCCTGCTAGACCAATACCGATAACACTACATCTATCTCAACGAACTCTATCGGTTTAGCGCACCGCAATACGCCCTGTTATCCACAAGCCGAACGGCGCGCTGGGATCCGGTCACGGCTGTGGTACAGTCGTGGCAACAATCCACAACTCTATGATCGCGATACGATCATATTCCGCCTCATCCACCTCTTTGCGGCTGAGGCAGCGTCATCCACATATACAGTGAGAAGGCCAATAATGGGCGAACCACGGGTATTACATTTTCATGACTGCGCTGGCGTCGGCGCTGCCCTTGTGCGGGCTGCCGCACGTCAATCCTTACATTGGGATTATCTGAGTGCCGACGCGGTACGCCCACCTCACCCACATCATCCTTATTTTGCGGCAGCCCACCAGATGGCCCTGCTACCTCGCAACTCCCTCGCTGTGCAGCGCTGCGACGTCCTCCACGTCCACTTCGGCACTGCCCTCGCCCAAGCGCAAAACCTGTTCACCCCTAAACGCCCCTATTTTCTGCATTTGCACGGGACGGATATTCGGGTGCATTGGAAACGCGAACAGAAAAACGGAAAATCTACTTTACAGCGCGCAATAGATCAGGCCGTCAAGGTCTATTACACCTCTATTGATACGCGCGAAAATGCCGAAACCGCTCGTAGCGATGCAGAGTTCATGCCTGCATTTATTGAGCCAGATTCTCTCGCCCCCTGGCAGTATTCTGCCACCCAACAGCCAACCATCGTATTCGTCTCCCGATGGGAAGATATTAAAGGGGCATCGGCAAATATTGAGCTTGCTGCTGCCTTGCGTTCTGCGTTTCCACAGGTTCGCCTGGAGGGTCTTGATTGGGGGGTCGCCGCTGCACAAGCCCGCCGCGCTGGCGTGCATCTGCTAGCCAAACTGAGCCACGCCCAATTTATTTCTTGGATTGCTCGCGCCACCGTCGCTATTGGTCAAGCCTGCCCCATGCTCGGTGTTTCTGAGTTTGAAGCGATGGCAATGGGAATTCCTATTGGTGCCTTAGGGCACCGAATCCCCCGCCCAAATGATGGGCAGATACCACCGATATACGGCGGAACTATCGACGAGATGATCGATCAAGTGCGGATTGCCTTGGACGATCCGCTTGCTGCGAGCCTCGCCATGCGCGCCGATACCTGGGCGTTGCGCTACCACGTGGCCGATCCCTATGTTCCCATCCTGCAGTCGGCCTACCGTGCTGCAGCACAGCAGGCTGGCCGTATTCGCCATTAACTGATTAGCTATTCGGCATTAACTAAGGCTGGCGCCGCCGATTCATCCACTACATATCCGTGCTGTGCAACCGGCGTATAGCGTCTACTACGCGCAATGCTGCGTAATCCACGCGCCGCTGCCGGTGCTATCCACACGCACCGATCTGTTTGGCTTCTCACGCCCTGCCACGTATAGGCGTGTATCATTTGCCGATTACTCGTGCTCAATTCCTAGCCCTAGCGCATCTGACCAATAGATAACATTCGCCGCGCCACCCATGATTTCCCCTATATACGCTTGGCTGCTAGTCCTGGATAGAGGCAAAGGTATCTCACCAGTTATCGGCGTATTCGGCTAGCAACTAACCGCCTCCCATGAGTGCTCCTGCTGTTGTTAAGGATTAGCCTTATCCGTTAACTCCAGCACCCCACCGGATATTTCCGCACTCTTATTCAGTCCTGGCGCGCCCATAGCCCACAGAGCGCATACGCACTCCGGCAACTGCCGCATACCAACGCACACTCGTATCATGTTGGCGCAGCGAATCCCACAACGATCTGGCTAATATGCGATCTTTACGCGAAGCCCCCTGATTCCATGCGCGAATTGCCGCCATAATCTGGGAGATTTCCCCTGATTCCACTGCCGCAAGAACCGCAGTATCCCGACGGTTCAAAGGGCGCCATACGTCAGGATCAATCTCGCGCAACTGGCGAGTAAAATCCGCCAGCCAACATATATCGTCAGGCGCCCACATCGCTTCGCTATCGCGCTGAACCGCTATGCCGACGATATGCACTCGGGCAATTTTTACTGCAAGCGCATGGATCTGCTCTGCCCCCAATACCTGAACAGCAGGCTCATCAAAAAGATCCCGACACGGCTGACCGAGAACAGCTACCGGACGCGGGGTGAAGGTTACCCGCCGTTGCGCGTCTCGCCCTACCACATACGCGGGGTCATTCCAGTAATAGGACAGGGATAACCCCGCCGTCCACAACTGCGTGCTAACTCGAATATCCTCGCCGGTAGGATAGCGATTCCCAAAACGTAACTGCGGATCTGCCAGAATATCCCGACGATAAATCCCCAACGGCGCAGTGCGATAAAACAGGCGATCGCGCACCGCTTCCAGATTCCGACGCCGCACCGTCACAGGCTTGATCTGGTTACTTTTCGCAAACTGATACCGTAGCGGGGCAATAATCCCATCCGCCCGATCCGAGCGTGCGCGGCGAAGCATAGCTGATAGCGCCCCGTCGGCATACCAGTCATCCGATCCCATAATGCCCACCCAGGGCGCATCACCAGCAGCAATACCCGCATCGAAAGCCGCTCCTGGGCGTTCAACATCCCCAGATAGCGGCACAACCCGCACCCGTTCCCCATCTGGAATATCCAGCAAGGTCGGATCAATATTGTGCGCCACAACGATCGCGCGCGCCCCCGAAGCCGCCAACACGGAATTCACAGCCCGCCGAATCGGGCGAGTTGCGTCATGAACCGGAATAACGATTTCCGTCGTAATGCCCATCGCGCTCCTTATTCCTTCTTGCTGGCGTATTGCCCATGACGGGTGGCACATACACTGTTATCTATCCCTGCTTATATCATTCGCTACAGCGATTACTCATTAAGGCCTGGATCGCCTTCACCTAATAGGCCAGCGAGCGCAGCCTGGCGAGCAAAGGCCGGTGCCGCCCGCACAACGTCATGGAAACTTCCACTGGTGACGATTGCCCCTCGATCCATAAAGAACAGCACATCGCAATCCTTTACTGTGGACAATCGGTGCGCAATAGAGATCATCGTCATCTCTCCTCGCAAATGCGAGATAGCTTTTGCTACTTCTGCTTCCGTCTCTGTATCGAGTGCCGAGGTCGCTTCATCCAAAATCAGAATATCTGGATCAGAGTACAGCGCCCGAGCAATGCCGAGGCGTTGACGCTGCCCACCCGATAACCCGATACCGCGCTCCCCAATAGGGGCATCTAAACCGCCGGGGCGCGCCAGAGTCGTCTGCCACATTTGGGCTTTCTTCAGGCACGCAATAACTTTTTCCCGATCAATCTCACCCTTCCAGGTTAAAGCCACATTCTGGGCGATTGTGCCGTCAAATAGTGCAACATCTTGCGGCACATACCCAATGCGCGAGCGCCAGTCAGCCATTACATCGTCAATATCTTGCCCATCAATCCGGATTGTGCCCTGCTGTGGTTCTAGCAAGCCGAGTATCACATCCACGAGGGTGGATTTACCCGATCCAGATTCCCCGACGAAAGCCACCGAGCTGCCCATCTGGATACGCATAGAGATATTCTCAATAGCGGGATCAGTGCGATTCGGATAGGTAAAAGAGACGCCATCGAGAACCAACTCTCGCGGCTCGTGCGCCAAAGGCTGCTTACCAGCCACCTTTGCCCGCGCCATATACCGCTGCGCATCGGCAATATCACCCAAGATTGCCGCCACCTGCGAGGCATTGGAGTTCATCAGGTTCACCGTCGTTTGGAAAAACACCAAGGACGGAATTAACCGAATCGCAGCCACTGCAAACAGCACCACTGCATTAATAGCGCTATCAATATCACCCGTCACCAGCATCTGTGCGCCGCCGATGACGAGTAACCCGCCAATCAGAGCGAAATCCATAATGAAACGCGGCACCGAGCCGAGGAACTGAATATTGGCTCGCGCGCGCGTGGCACGGAATCGTGACTCCTGCACAACGCCAGCCACTTCCGCGAACTTATCCCGCAAAGTGACCTCTTTTAAGGCCCCCACCATATCCGTCATTAAACCGGCAGCCTTAAAGGAGTAGCGTTTGTTTACTTTTCCTGCTTCGAGTGTGCGCGGAGACAACAAAAAGTAGATAAGCATGGCAATGACCCCTAAATACAGCAGGGTCACCAGGGCCGTCACTGGCTGGGCAACCAGCAAAATGACGATCACTGCCGCAGCCGACACCAGCATCGCCGGCAAGCTCATGAAAGGAAGTAATAATCCCGCATTAATCGCCGCAACTCCCACGTCAGCCATTCGTACCAACTCTGAGGTAGATCGACCCAAACGTTCGACCCACGGCGCGCCAAGATACGCGTCAAAAAGCTGCTCACCTAAACGCATTTCAAAACTGGCAAATTTGCGGGTGGCAAACCATTGCTGCACCAAACACAACAGAGCTTTTACCAAAATGACGGCGGAAATCACCACGATGACCCAGACGTATGCATCCGGCCCGAACTCCCATTTCAGCATCGGGACGACGATTGGCTCCCGATTCATAATGTAGGTAACTGAAAAGGCTAAAGCCATCAGCGCTGCAATATCCATCACGTTGAGCACTGAGGCGATAATCATGTAGACCACCATGTAGCGTGAGGCCCCAGCCGGCAGATAGGGTAAGGCACGTTTAAGGTTAAGATAACCGTCTTTCATCTGTCGTCGCTTTCCGCCGTCTGTTCATTACAGAAAAGGTCGCCCTCACGTTATTATCGCAGCCTCGCTGCGAGATCATACACATCGTATATCACCCACATGAGAGGGATTTGCTCTTGGCTGAGCAGAATCATCACATTCCATCTTATGTGCGAGCGCCATGCCGCTGTAGCGAGCCGCAGTTAGACTCGCTATCCTTGGGAAAGATGAGATTTCCTGCCGCTACGAGCACTCGCCGTTGAGAGGACTGCCATGCGTATTGCCATTGTCAGCCGTATTTTCGCGCCGGAAACCTCTGCTGCCTCTTTTCGGCTAGAAGCCTTAGCTGAATATCTCCACGAATCCGGTCATGACGTTGAGGTCATTACGGTTCGCCCACCTCGCGGCATGGAAACAACTGATTCAAACGTCGGATATCGGGTGCGGCGAGCCCCCGTTTTACGGGACGCCCAGCATTATGTTCGCGGATACCTGCCATATCTTTCTTTTGACATTCCAATGTTTTTCCGCCTTATCACATCGCGACGATTTGACGCGGTTATCGTGGAACCGCCACCAACAACCGGATTTTTTGCCCGCCTTGGTTGCCTGCTGCAGCGCACCCCATACGCCTACTATGCTGCAGATATTTGGTCCGATGCTGCCGCACAAACTGGTGCACCTCGAATCGTCTGCCAGGTAGTACGCAGTATTGAACGCTTCGCCTGGCGGGGTGCCGCCCTCGTTTTCGCCGTCTCCCCTGGGGTTGCACAACGGCTCGCAGAATTAGGCATCACCGAGCGTGTGTCGATGATTGGAAATGGCGTCAACGTCAGGCAATTCTGCGCCGGATTACGCCCCTGGGAAGCCCTGGAATCATCTGCTACGACTGCCAGCACCCCAGCTCCTATCGAGTTCGTCTATGCCGGAACGGCCTCCGAATGGCATGGCGCAGAAATCTTCGTCACGGCGTTCGCCCGATTCCTACGCGGAGTACCGACGCAGGATCAGTTACCGGCACGACTGCGATTTATTGGTGGCGGCGCCCATATTGACACGATCCGCCAGCGCGCTGAGGAACTCGGTATCAGCTCACAGGTCACCATCGAGCCAACCCGTCCGGCCCGTGAATGTGCCCCGATCTTGCAAGGCGCTACCGCCGCGCTGGCTTCAGTACGCCCCGGGGCTGGATACGATTTCGCTTTTGCCACCAAGCTCTACTCGGGCGCAGTGTGCGGCGCGCCGCTGCTATATGCCGGCATTGGAGTGGGGCGAGAATTTGTGGAAACACGTGTCGCTAACCACCCCATCGGATACGGGGTGGAATACGACGCCGACGCAATCGCTCAGGCAATGCACGAACTGGCAGCCCTACCTATCAATGCCTCTAGGCGTCGCGCAGTATCACAATGGGCTGCCCAGAACCTGTCCTTAACTCAGGTGGCTCGTCGGGCAGCCCATGATCTGATTACTCGAATCTCGGCTAAGAGTGAGCGCTGAACACAGCATATTTCGCGCATACGATCTGCTCGTCGCTCGCCCGTTTTCGTTTATCGAGTTTTCGTATCCAGCTATTGAGGTTCTATAGCGCGATTGCCTTTCCGTTTTCTCGCGCCGAATCTAATATGGCCTGAATAACCTGCATTGTTTCCAAGGCTTCGCGCATGGTGACGTGTTCGGAGGCTTTACCTAAAATCGCATCGCGGAAATGCTCATGTTCAACGGCAAGCGGCTCGCGCTTATTCAGCGCGTATCGAACAACTTCCCCTTCGGAAACTCCACGGAACGTCTTGAGTTGATCCCATCCGAGCGGCGCGGCAGCATTCTCGTAGAACGTCAGATCGCCCATCACCGTTTCGGCAACCAATGCGCCCTTTTCCCCGAGAACAACCGTCTGCCGTTCTTTGTATGGGGTTAGCCAGTTGACGAGGTGGTTGACTAAAACACCATTTTCTAACCGACCCGAGGCACACACCAGATCCTCGTACTCTCGCTCAGCTCGGCATGCGGTCTGTGCGGAAATCGTCTGATATTTCGATCCTGCCACCCAGGCGGTCAAATCCACATCGTGAGTGGCGAGATCTTTGACGACTCCTACGTCGGCAATCCGTGCCGGAAATGGTGACTGGCGGCGCGTCGTGATCTGATACACCTTACCTAATTGCCCCTCGGCAATCCGTCGGCGCATCTCCAACAGGGCTGGATTACAACGCTCCACATACCCCACTGCCCCAATTAACCCAGCGGATTCAAAGGCATCAACAAGAGCTTTACCCTCTTCAATGGTTGAAGCTAAAGGCTTTTCCACCATCGTATGAACGCCTGCCGCTGCCAGCTTTAAGGCAACCTCGGCGTGCTGCCCCGTGGGCACAGCCACCATTGCCGCGTCAATCCCCACTGCGATCATGGATTCGACGTCTGGTAAAACCTCTAAATCCCCCGCAACGTTGAACTTATCACCGTAGGGATCTGCGACCGCGACTAATTGTGCGCCCTCCATCGCCCGAATATTTCGAGCGTGATGACGCCCCATCGAGCCAAGACCGATCAGACCATAGCGCAAGGTCATAACTACGCACCAGCCTTTGCCAGCGCGTTAACTGCCCTGACGATACGCTCAAGATCGTCTTGGCTGAGCGAAGGATGAACCGGCAAAGAAATAACATGCTGGGCGGCCGTTTCAGTGTGCGGCAGCTCCAACCCAGGCGCATACGGGGCAAGCGATGGCAGGCGATGGTTCGGAATGGGATAGTAGACGCCACAGCCGACCTTATACTCCTCACGCAAGGCTGCCGCGAAACCATCGCGATCGTCCTCCACCCGAATGGTGTACTGGTGATAGACGTGTACCGCTCCCTCAGCAACCGCCGGAGTGATAACCCCGTCAAGGTTCTGCGTCAAGAACTCGGCATTGCGCTGGCGCTGATGCGTCCATCCGGAAAGTTTACCGAGCTGAACACGCCCAATTGCGGCGTGGATATTCGTCATTCGGTTATTCAGCCCCACAAGCTCATTTTGGTATTGCGTTTCCATACCTTGATTGCGCAGCAGACGACAACGACGGGCAACATCGGTATCAGCGGTGGAGATCATGCCACCTTCACCGGAGGTCATATTCTTCGTCGGATACAGCGAGAAAGCGGCAAACGTTCCAAAGGTACCCACCATTTCCCCATGCAGGCTAGCTCCATGAGCTTGGGCCGCGTCTTCAAAAATCATCAGCCCATACTCGTCGGCGATCTGCCGAATCTCCGTCATATTTGCCGGATGCCCATATAAATGCACCGGCATAATGGCTTTCGTTCGCTCCGTAATCGATTCGCGAATAGAGCGCGGATCCAGACAATAGTGATCCAATTCAATGTCGGCAAAGACGGGACGTGCGCCGGTGAGTGCCACCGAATTTCCCGTCGCTGCAAAGGTAAAAGAGGGGACGATTACTTCGTCACCTGCCCCAATACCGGCAGCAAGTAAGCCGATATGGAGCGCCGACGTTCCAGAATTGACGGCAATAACGTCCGCTCCGGGAGTGAGCTGCGTAGCGAATTCCTCCTCAAAGGCAGCCACTTGCTCGCCTTGCGCCAACATTCCAGAGGCTAATACAGCATCGACTGCTTGCCGTTCTTCCTCGCCAATAATGGGCTTTGCAGCCGGAATCATCTGGAGATCCATTATTCTGTTACCTTTCGAATTGTTTGACCGGAGCGCTCGTATATATCTCCAGTATGCGGGCAACGCAGTGTGCCGTCAGATTGTTCCTCTAGTTTCACTCCGGCATGACCGACCCATCCGAGATGTTTAGCCGGCACTCCCGCGACAAGTTCATGTGGAAGGACGTCCCGCGTCACAACTGATCCGGCGGCAACCAGCGCCCACTGCCCGATACGCACGGGAGCGACGCACACCGACCGAGCACCAATAGCTGCTCCGCTTTCAATCGTCACGCCAACTTGTTCCCAGTCGCTTGCGGATTTAATTGACCCGTCAGGATTAATCGCTCGCGGGTAGTGATCGTTCGTCAACACCACAGCCGGACCGATGAACACCCCATCGGCTAGTTGGGCTGGCTCATAAACTAAGGCGTAATTCTGAATCTTGCAGTTATCGCCAATATGGACGCCTTCGCCAATATACGCACCGCGACCGACGATACAGTTACGGCCAAGCTGCGCGTGCTCCCGCACCTGAGCTAAATGCCAGATAGCTGAGCCATCACCGATAACAGCTTGCTCGGAGACATCCGCAGAATCAACGATTCGTGGCCCTTGCCCCATAGGTTTCCTTCCATGCCATGATCGGACAAACCTTATGACATAATATAGTGCATGAATAGCGGGACTTTTCGGGACCTTTCACAGGTGAGTTGGCTCGTTATTCCGCTCTACAACGAGGCTCAAGTAATCGGCGATGTGGTCCGTGCAGCTCGGCATATTTTCCCTAATATCGTGTGCGTCAATGACGGTTCACGCGACGCCAGTGCCCAACGCGCCCGACAAGCTGGAGCTATTGTGATTGACCACCCCATCAATCTGGGGCAAGGGGCCGCTCTGCAGACGGGAATCACCTGGCTGTTGACGTACACCGATGCCCGCTACCTCGTCACTTTTGATGCTGACGGGCAACACCGCACCTCCGATGCGCAACGCATGGTGGAACGTGCAGATCGCGAACAGCTTGGTTTCGTCCTTGGTTCACGTTTTCTGACCGACACCCACCAAGCAGGTTTTATCAAGAAAAGCGTCTTAACTACCGCCGCGCGGGTGACGCGCTGGCGCACCGGCATGAATCTTAGTGACGCCCACAACGGGCTGCGGGTCTTACGCCGCGATGTGGCCGCCCAGCTTCATCTCACAATGCATCGCATGGCTCACGCTTCGCAGATCATTCACCAGCTTGCCCGAATTGATGTGCCCTGGGCAGAAGAAGCCGTTACTATCGATTACACGGATTATTCTCGCGCTAAAGGTCAAAGCCTTCTCAACGGAGTCAACATCATAACCGACATGCTGTTCGCGCCAAATGAAAGTCGATAAATGCTTATAAAGATCATCTTGATCACTGTTGTTCTTATCGTTTGTATTCCTCTTATCCGCGGCACACAAACGACGAGAAATGTTGCACTACGGCGGCTGTTACTGTTGGTATTCGTATTGCTGGCCGTCATTTCTATTATTTATCCGCAAATTATGACCAGCGTTGCCCAATTCTTAGGGGTTGGGCGCGGGACGGATCTACTCCTGTATTTGCTGGTCATCGCGTTTTTGTCATATTCCGTCGTGTCATTCCGACGGGTCAATATCTTAGAAAACCGGATCGTTGATCTCTCCCGCGAACTTGCTATTGCCCGCACGCATCCGCACACGCTGACGCGCGAGGGGCAATTCCACGTCGATCCTGACCCTGCGCATGCCGTCTTACATGGAGCTGCTCCGCAGGGGACGCTAGCAGTAGACGTCGTGACTGTCGAACACGATAATTCGACGAACCAGGTTGATATGGATGCCGATCCAGTCCCAACCGACTACCCTGAGATTCCAGGACACCATCTGCAGAACCCTGAAACAGAAAAGGAACGCTCATGAAAGTTCTTGTAACCGGCGGCGCTGGCTTTATTGGCGCAAACTTCGTCCATACCACGGTATCCACCCGTCCAGAGGCCGAGGTTGTCGTCGTGGATAAAATTGGATACGCCGGAAATCCGGATTCCATTGCTGGTTTGGATCGCGTCACGCTCGTTGAAGGCGATATTTCCGAGCCGGATGTTATTGATCCACTGGTAGCTGAGGCTGACGTTATCGTCCACTTCGCTGCTGAGTCGCACAACGATAACTCCCTGCGTGACCCGTGGCCCTTCATACAATCCAACCTTATCGGTACATACCGGATTTTGGAGGCTGTGCGTAAGTATGGCGGGCGGTTGCACCATATTTCGACCGACGAGGTTTACGGCGATCTGGAACTCGGCGAGGATCGTAAATTCCAAGTGGGCGATCCGTATATCCCCTCCTCGCCATATTCGGCCTCAAAAGCTGGTTCAGATCATCTCGTTCACGCCTGGGTTCGCTCTTTCGGCGTGCAGGCAACGATCTCGAACTGCTCCAATAACTATGGGCCCTACCAGCACATCGAGAAGTTCATCCCGCGCACGATCACTAATTTGATTGACGGAATCAAACCGCGCGTGTACGGCACGGGCGAACAGGTTCGCGATTGGATTCACGTGCTCGATCACAACACCGCTGTTTGGGATATTGTCGAGCGCGGGCGTATCGGCCAGACCTACCTCATTGGAGCTAATGGCGAACTGACGAACCTGCAGGTTACCCAGATGATCTTGGAAGAATTTGGGTACTCGCCCGACGATTTCGAGCATGTTGCCGACCGCCCTGGTCACGATCAGCGTTATGCCATCGATAACTCCTTGCTCGTTAGCGAGCTGGGCTGGCAGCCGCGCTTCACTGATTTCCGCGATGGTCTGCGCGATACGATCGCCTGGTACCGCGAGAATGAATCCTGGTGGCGCCCGCAGAAAGAAGCTGTCGAAGCAAAGTACCGCGAGGCAGGCCACTGATATGACGCATGACGTTGCGGGGCTCGTGGTCACCTACCAGCCCACTGAGCACACCGCAGCGCTCCTGCGCGCCTTGCGCGCACAAGTTGGCGGGCTCGTCGTCATTGACAACGGTTCTCGCAATCGCGAGCAACTGGAGGCAGTGTGCGTCGAGCTCGACGCACACCTCATTGCTTTACCGGAAAATACCGGCATCGCGCATGCCCAAAATCTCGGGATTTTGTGGGCGCGCGATGCCGGTTACCGATATGTCATTTTATTCGACCAGGATTCCCTGCCGGCGGCCGATATGGTTACGCGCTTACGTCAGCACTTACGCAGCCATCCGCACGCAGCCGCCTGCGGGCCGTATATTCGCGAAGATAAACCTGGCGGCGATGAGCTCGTCTACGTTTCTCGCCGTCTTGGTCCTCGCCGCGCTCGTGCCGAGGAACTCGCGGCTAGCTCAATCGATGCTGCCTTCCTATTAGCCTCTGGCTGTTTGATTGATATTCGAGCTGCTCTCGATATTGGCCCGATGAATGAGTCGTATTTTATCGACCATGTTGATCTGGAGTGGTGCCTGCGAGCGCAGCGGCGCGGCTACCATACAATCGTCGATACTAATGCCCATCTGCAACATAGCCTCGGCGAGGAAACCGTGATGTTGCCAGGGCGAAACCAGCCCGTCCATGTTCATTCCCCGGTGCGCTGCTACTATCTCATGCGCAACACCATTTTTCTTATCCGCTCCGATTTCTTATCCTGGCCGTGGCGCATGGGATACGTCATTTTCATGGCAAAGTACAGCGCATTTAATACTCTTTTGGCAGATCAGCGTCGGGAGCGCACTCGTTGCCTGATACGTGGGTTGCGCGATGGTCTGCTTGGGCGTGGCGGGCGTTACCCAAATCAGAAATAGCCTCTCCCGATCAGAGGTAGTTGCTATCGGGAGGGCATATACAGATCTACCGGTCGCATCATCTTTGCCCATGGTCTCTCCGACCGTGCTCTCGCCTTGGCACTTTCTCGGCTACGGAAAACCCTAATCAGCACAACGGCAGCTCAGAGATTACCTGCAGTAATTGGCGCGAACCCGCGCACTATCCCTCACCGCTATCCGCTACCAGCCCTACGAGCAGCCCATATTTTCTTCGGATGCCGTATCGCTGCACGTGTCATCAACCAGTTTTCTCTACCGCTATCGTCCTGGCGAGCCAATGCCCTCGATTCGCACCCTCGCAGCCACTCGTATCCTCCACATATTTTACTCGCCCGAATAACGCCCGCCGTCAGCGCTTCTTCTGCCCAATATTCCACGCCAGCTCCCCGCGCTCGGCTCGCAGCTCTCGCCAATCCACGCTTCGCTGGCGTTTCACACCGGCGCATGCCACTTAACCAATGACGCTGCCGCTCCAAAACACACCGCATAACTATTGCCGTGCTGCGCATAGCCGCGCCACTATGACCCGGAGAGCGACGGAACACCTGGCAAATATTTTTGTTAAGCGAAAAGTACGCCCCACGGCATAAGCTGAACCGTATCCTCCACATACCCGCCTACCGCCGAGCTCCACGATCGCTTTACTCTTAACGCGGTTGCTTTCGCATCAATACGTGGGGTTCTGCCCGCTTACCGTGAGCGGTTGTTACCAGGATCTTCCTGCGATTGATGCCGACGAGCAGCGCGAATATGCAGCGATCGGCGAGCATTCAAACCCGTACGCAAGGCTGCACGCAACGGAGCATGCGCACGGCGGGCATACACTTTCGATAGATAGGTGTATGCCGAGTCGTGATGGGCGCGAATCATCGGCTCCGGGTGATCTCGCCACGAGACGCTCTGATCGTGAGTGATCGTCGCGTCATGTACATAAATCGATTCCCACCCGTGGCGGCGCATATCCTCGCCCAACATGGTGTCCTCGAAGAACATAAAGAAATCTGTATCAAATCCGCCGATCTGCTCAAAAGCCAGGCGGCGAAT
This sequence comes from Trueperella sp. LYQ143, assembly GCF_046599595.1. Classification (NCBI taxonomy): domain Bacteria; kingdom Bacillati; phylum Actinomycetota; class Actinomycetes; order Actinomycetales; family Actinomycetaceae; genus Trueperella; species Trueperella sp. LYQ143. The sequence goes on from NZ_JBKIWR010000001.1 coordinate 46,731, forward strand.
GAGCAGGCACGCACCCGATAGCCAATCCACCGCATGAGTCGCATCCACTGCACCATGCGAACGATAGCTTTTCGACCAGGGATTTCCTGGCCAAACTCGCCCTAACACCGCATGCCCCGTACCCGAAATCAAACGCGGAAAATGCCGGATCGACGGGTAAATCTCACCTTCAGGCGTCAAAATTTTGGGCCCCAACACCCCCGCGCGCGGGTAAAACTGGCTAGCCGCAAGCATCGCCGCAATCGCATCCTCAGCGAATACCACATCAGGATTGACGACGAGGATCCACTCTGCCTGACAGCCACGCGCACCGAGGTTGACAGCACGACCAAAACCTAAATTCTCCCCAGCATTAATGACCTGGCAGCCACGACGTTCCAACTCATCACAGTATTCGTTGCTATCACCATTGTTGACAATAACGATTTCTACCGATAACTGCGCCGATCCACATGCCGCTGGCACTGACTCACACATGGTCACCAGTTCTGGCCCTGGATTAAAGGCCACCGTCACGAGCCGAATCTGCACAGCGCACCCCATCACATTCAATGAATAATCGCAACAACCCCTAGCAGTATATCGACAAACGTTAATCGCAACGCACTCCTACCTTGCTTCTCACCCCTGAGCGATAGGGCAACTAAGATCGAGGGTATGACCAAAAATGCAGCCTCTGCACGATCACATCGCGCCGTCCGTCACGGTCACGCCGCGCGGCGCCCACGTCGATTCCTGCGCATCTTTCTCTTATGCGTCTTAGCGGTGACGTTGAGCGTCGGAACAGCAGTAGGCATGCTGTATCACGGTCTGCAATCATCTATCACTGAACATCAAGTGGAATCATATCTAACCAGCAGTGAACGCCCCACGGTTGCTGCTCCATCCGATCAGCAAGCGGGCAAACCGCTAAATATTTTGCTGCTCGGTTCCGATGTGCGCGAAGGTGCTGCCGATATTGACGGTGCTGGTGCGGCTGGCGAAGTATCAGGCATGCGCTCCGATACCGCAATGATTATGCATATTTCTGCAAACCGCTCCCGAGTCGATATCGTGTCTATTCCGCGCGACACCCTGGTAGATATTCCCTCATGTACCTTACCCAACGGGAAAGTAACCTCCCCGCAGTATGACACCATGTTCAATGCCGCATTCGCTATCGGCGGGCAAAGCGATGACGTCGGCGCTGCCGCGGCCTGCACGATCCGCACGGTGGAAAAACTGACGAACGTATTTATCGACGGCTTTATTGTCGTCAATTTTGCTACCTTCAAACAGGTTGTCAACACCCTCGGCGGAGTCGATATGTGTTTCTCAGAAGATCTGCATGATGACGCTGCCGGGCTGGATTTAAGCAAGGGCTGCCACACCCTCAACGGGGATCAGGCGCTTGCGATTGCTCGCGCACGTAAAGAAATCGGCAATGGCTCTGATCTGCAACGCATTACCCGTCAGCATCAGCTCCTCGAAGCGATTGCGAAAAAAGTTTTTGATATGAATTTAGCTTCTGACCTGCCGAGTTTGTACCGCGTTCTGCACAACGTCACAGAGAATCTCGATACTTCCGACGGCATGGGAGATATTACTTTCCTCGGTGGTTTGCTATATTCGCTGCGCGGGCTAAAGATTGACGATCTCAACTTCATCACTATGCCGTATGGGCCAGCAGCAGATGGCAACCGAGTTGCACCGACGCCAGAAGCGGAAAAAGTTTGGCAGGCCCTCGCCCAAGATAAGCCGCTTCCTGAAACAACAGATATTAACGGGCAAAGCCCAATTATTAACGGCACAGAAGCCGAGCTGAATGAGTTTACTCAGTCTATCGGTAGCACCTTGAAAGAGCCGCGATGAATCAGCCTCCATCTTTTGAGCCCCGTAAACGTCGACCACGACCATCCGGTGATGGCGCTCAATCTGTGGGGCGTCAAGATTCATCGCGCCAGGATTCACCGAACGCTTCTGCGCCTGTCTCTCGCCCTCAGCCTCCAGCTTCTCGACGCTCAGCGTCATCTGCCTCGGCGGGCACCGGCTCACATGGCTCGTCTCTTTTCTCACGCTCAGGGCGCTCACAGCACCCCAACCGCTCAGAGCGCTCCGCAGACCATCCCCGATCGCAGGCAAATTCAGTCTCTTCTTCGCGCATAATAGGCACAAACCTGCCGCGCAATAACGCCGCGCGCAGTCATACGCGGGCGCAATCCCAACAAGCCCAACCGCCTGTTATCCGTTCTGCACGCGATCCACACGGCACTGGAGATGCTGCCCGTTCCCATCGCAATGATTCGCACGGGAATGAACAGAGCGCATCTCGCGTCTCACGTGATAGTGGCGCTATGCGTTCGCGGAGTAGCTCGCAGCGATTCGAGAATCCCGCCCAGAATCAGCGCCCACAAAGCCCGATCCGTCGGTCTATGTTATCTGGTCAGCGTTCAGGTATTTCCTCCTCCAGCACGCCGGAGCATACTGCAGTGTACCGACGCTCAGACCTTCCTACGAGTCAACCGCCATCTTTCGCTCCACAAGGGCGCAATAATTCAGCGCCTTCGTCTTCCTCAGCCTATCCGCCGGCCTATTCACCAGAAAATCCTCCCCGCGCTATCCCCCCGCGCACCTCTCCCTTTAGGCACAGCGGGGCGGCAAGCGGAAGCTACGCACACTCACAAGCTGGCAGCACACCCGTCAGTTATCCGCCATCGCATAACGCTCACGGGCCAGCTTCGGGAGCCGCGCTATCGTCCTCTACTTCACCTGATTTTTCGGAATCCAACCCCGATCACAGTGCACCACAGCCGGTACGCCCACGGCGTCGCCGCCGATTCCGGGCTCTTAAGATCACGTTGACGGTTCTTCTCGTATTCGTCATTGCAACCGTTAGCTGGGGAATCTATCTGTACCGCTACGGTAACTCACATCTACATCACGTTGCCGCGCTATCAAACGCACCAGATACCCCGGGAACGACGTATCTCATCGCTGGATCAGACCAGCGCGATGCTGCTGTCAATGATGGCACAACTGGCATGCGGGCCGATACGATCATGCTTTTGCATAAGCCCGAATCTGGTCCGACGGTTCTCGTCTCGTTGCCACGTGACACCCTCGTCACCTATGCCGATTCGCAGGATATGGGCAAACTGAATGCCGCGTATGCCTATGGCGGTCCTGAATATTTGGTCAAGACGGTCGAATCCTTAACCGGATTGACAATTGACCATTTCATTTTGATCGGCATGGACGGCGTATCCTCCCTGGCGGATTCCGTCGGAGGAATCAATCTGTGCTTAGATTACGACGTTAATGACGAGCTTTCTGGTTTGCAGTGGTCGGCTGGATGCCATGACGCAGACGGAAAAACCGCACTGGCGTTCTCACGTATGCGCTACTCTGATCCGCTCGGGGATATTGGCCGCAATCAACGTCAACGCCAAGTGGTTGCCAAAATTATTGACGCCGCGCTCTCTCCTGGGCTGTTCTTCAATCCTGGAAAGCAACGCGAGCTTGTGGGGGCTGCCGCGGGCGTCCTGACAGTGGATAATGACGCTTCACTTATGACCGTTGCAAAAGCGGGGCTTGCACTGCGCGAGGCTATTGGCCCCGATGGTTTATCTGGCGCTCCTCCGATTGCTGATCTGTCATACATGTTAAGCAATGGGCAATCCACGGTGCTTCTCGCTCCACAGGCAGAACAATTCTGGGCAGATGTTCGCGATGGAACAGTTCGTGCTGACGAATTCGCGTCCTTTTAATCTGCGCTGATTCTGCTTATGCCTCGGTTCACATTGCGTCTTTCACGTCTGGCGCGCGGGCAAACTAACCGCCAATGGCTGTGGGAGTTCACCCAGTTCTGCCTTATTGGATTGGGCAGCTATGTGGTCGATGTTGGACTGTTCAACCTATTGGCATATTCGCATCGGATACACCTACCCGGCGATCCTCCGATGACCGCAAAGACGATCTCCGTCATCATATCGATCATCTTCTCCTGGCTGGCGAACCGCGCCTGGACGTTCCGATCCCGCTCCGATAAACCGGCACACACAGAGTTCGCTTTGTTTTTCCTCGTCAATATTGCCGGTTTACTCATTGCGCTCGGATGTTTGGCAGTGTCTCGCTATGTTCTCCACCTGACAACGCCACTTGCTGACAATATCTCTGCCAATATTGTCGGATTGTTTTTCGGAACGATCTTTCGGTATCTGTGTTATCGCTACCTGATATTCACTAAGCGCCTTGCCCGATAATCCGCTGGGAGCACGCAGACCAGTTTCGGCATGCCAGTATGATCGGCACATTCGCATTTTGCTTCAGCTTTGCCACGTTTTCCTAAGCGGCTATCGCTGTGACTCACTATCACGCTCACGAGCAACATTCAGTGGCTTTTATCGCCGGTATGGTTTGCGGCACCCGTCTATTTCACCTAGCGGCTGGTGAAAATGGAGCGCTTCTTCACCAGCCGTAAATAGCTCCGGCTGGCTGCCGCTGTTGCACAGTAGCGAGTATTTCTTCGTGTTTATTCCGCTAGCGTCGGGTGCGCCGCGCTCCCACCGTCAGCACTGCGCCCTGCGGCAAAATGCGATCTGGGTCGAATGAGATGGGCACCGCCGCCACAGTCAGAGTGAATTCTGCTGGGGTGCGGCGCGTCAATTCCAGACGACCACCATCAATCTCAGCGAGTTCTCGGGCTACTGCAAGACCAATTCCGGTTGATCCGCCCGTAGAGTATCCCTTTTCAAAAATGTCTTCGTCTTGCTCTGCGTCAATGCCGCGACCTTCATCGCTGACTTTGAGCATGGCGGTCTTTCCTGCGCGCAATGCCCGCACGGTAGTTGTTCCGTCCCCGTATTTCAAGGAATTTTCGATCAATGTGGCAAGGATTTGGGCGAGTGATCCGGGCGTTGCCAGTACTGCCCCTACGTCTGCCGCATCGAATACCAGGTTGCGCCCGGCACGGCTAAAGGCTTTCTTCCATTCATCGTCTTGACGGGCGAATAGCCGGCTGACGGAGACTGCCTCGGTTGTGCCGCCTGCTTCTGACTGCGAGGTTGCCATCAGTTCGTCAACGACGCCGGTGAGCCGGTCTATCTGCTCTAAGCTCTTGTGAACTTCCTCTGCAATTGCTGGGTCATCACTTAGGTATTCAATCTCTTCGATTCGCATTGACAGGGCCGCCAGGGGTGTGCGCAACTGGTGGGCGGCATCGGCAGCAAATTGGCGTTCTGCTGCAAGACGCCCGGCCATACGTTCTGCCGTTCGGGAGATCTCCGCGTTCACCAGGTCAATTTCTTCAATCCCAGATTTTTTAATGTGTGGGCGCACTTTTCCTGCGCCCAGTTGTTCGGCAGCGGCAGCGAGATATATCAGCGGTGCCGAGATTTTCCGAGATTGCCGCAGCGCCACGAGCACACCTACCGCAAAAGCTAAGGTGATTAGCCCTAATGCCATTATTCCCATCCACATCATTGAGCGTATGAGTACGGCACGGGGTAAGGCGACGCAGACGACTGCTCCGGTTGCACTGAATACTTCTGCATGTAGCGATTGTTCTCCGGGGTTTTCACCGGAAACTACGACCACAGTATCTGGGTATTCGACTTCGATATACAGGTCTTCTCGGCTTTGCTCTGTCATACGGTCGAGCAGACGAGCGGTGATATGGGTCTGTTCTTTATCAAGCCGATCGACGACACTGGCAACAGAGATAGCCCGATCGTTGAGTTCTGATTGCGTCTGATGCCAACTGAGTGACATTGCAAATATTGCGCCGGGAATCCCCAGAATAAGTACCGCCACGGCTACTGCCGTTGTGGTCATGACGATTGCCCGCCGACGCACTGCTGCCTACACCTCGAAACGGAATCCCATCCCGCGCACTGTGGTGATGTAGTGCGGGGCGTTGACGTCATCGCCGAGTTTGCGACGCAGCCAGGAGATATGCATATCCAATTTCTTCGTGGAGGTATCAGATTCTGTGTCCCATACTTGACGCATGAGCTGTTCTCGGCTGACGACGCTGCCAGCTTCGCGCAGTAGGGCCGTCAATAACTCAAATTCCTTGCCCGTTAATTGCAGTTCGTTTCCTCCAGCGTAGGCGCGATGCGCGTCAATATCGACGGATACGTCTTGGGCGGTGAGAATCTGTGAGTCTCCTTCTTGGGTTCGGGAGCGCCGCAGCAGGGCCCGCACGCGGGCAAGTAATTCAGCGAGCCTAAATGGTTTCGTCACGTAATCGTCAGCGCCGGCATCGAGCCCGACGACCATATCTACTTCTTCTGAACGTGCAGTCAGGATGAGAATCGGAAAGGTTTTTCCTTCTGCTCGCGCGGCACGGGCAACATCTAGGCCGTCCATATCCGGTAATCCGAGATCAAGCACGACGAGATCAACCGGGTTGCTCATCGCCTCGCGCGCCGCTTGGCCAGTTTCAACTGGCTGTACTTCGTAGCCTTCTCGGGAAAATGCCCGCACAAGCGGGGCCGAGATTGCATAGTCATCTTCGACAAGGAGAATTTTGGTCACGCTGCTGCCTCACTTTCCGCTACTAACAACCATGGTAGTCAATGATTCTCTGTGGCAAAAGTAAGGAAAGAGTTATCTCTAGCCAGTTTCCGAGAAAAATCAGCCGGTGCGCAAGATGGCAAGTGCTGCATCCTTCTTCGCGTGGATGCGTTTTCGATAGCTTTAGCTATTCCTCTTTGGCGACGTAGAGCCGCGCCGATTCAATGTAGCCGATTCCTTGTAATTCTGCCGCGACGAATTCGACGATTTGGTATTTGTGCGGGTTTAGCTCTCGTAGTGCCTCAGCCGTCCCGCGATCAACCAGAATTGCTCCTTCAGGGGCAACAGAGCACAGCCGAGAGGCCAGATTGACGTTTGGCCCAAAGACGTCACCGAATCTCGATACGATCCCGCCCCACACCAATGATGCGCGCACTTCGGGCATATTCGGGGTACTGTGCAGTGCATCGACGATCCCTGAGACGACTTCTGCTCCGGTGGCAAGATCGTCAGCGATATAGAGTACGGCGTCTCCTACCATTTTGACTACTCGTGCCCCCAAGGAGGATATGACGTCGCGGCAGGTAAATTCGAAGGTCTGAATGAAATCGACGAGTTGGTGGGGAGAAAGCTGCCCAGAACGATCAGTGAAGGAAACCAGATCGACAAATCCTAGGGCACGGGTCAACGGCATAGTATCTGAATCGACGCGCATATCTTCCAGTTCAACTTCAGAGCGACGTACAAAGGCGGCCAGGTGCCGTCGCCAGGCATATTTCATCTGGTAGATGAGGAATTCTTCGTATTCGTCGATATGATCGAGCACCCAGTAGCGAGCGGCAACCTCATCGAGGTCGTAGCGCGATTCTGCGTCCTCTACTAAGGCTTCGTACTGCCAGAGCACCAATCGATCAGCGAGATGGGATTGGGCGCGGATGAGCGAGTTTTGGGTATCCTCGTCCATCTTTTCTTCATTGACCATCTCCTGATGGGCACGCATGACGTCAATGTCGTATTCGGTAAATTGCCGCGTATCAATGTTTTGGATGTACGGAAATCCCATGGCACGCCAAAATCTGCGCGTGGCGTCGGTATCCATACCTGTTAGCTCTGCCGCCTCACGCAGGTGATATTTTGCCGGGCCGCCCAGTAGGCGATTCACATGGCGTTCGACGGTGGTTGGTTGCGCCGACGCAGCGAATTCATCCTCTCCACAGCCCGATTCTGTTGTGTTCTGGGTCACAGTAATACCTTAATGCTTTGTCGTCTTGTTTCCAAGAGCAAATACGAAGCAATTTTTTATATGACGATCTGGGATTTTACCACTTTCCATACAGCTCGTCAGGGCATTATCACTCACTTATCATCCTTATGACCAGCTCATTTACTAAAATGACGGCCTGCGCCCACAGATAGCTCCCACTACGGCACCCTTGTAAACCCGTCTTATCTATTCCGCTTCCAATCTGGCGCACCTAAGCACATCCGCCTCCCTTGCTATCCGCTTCACTTAGAGCACCCAACATGAGCGTAAACACCCAATACCCACGCCCCTTTGGCTGCCTGCAAACACCGCACTACACTGGCAATATGACAACAGTATCTCGCGCTCAAACGCCAATTGATGAATGTGCTAACCAGTACGTAGAAACTCTGACTACGATCTCCCCCGAACTCGTCACCTCCCTCGGTCGCGGTAGCGCCGACGAAGGAACATTCTCGGATCTTTCCCCCGCTGGCTTACAAAAAGACAACGACGTATATCGCGACACCCTCGCCCGCCTCAGCGCGCTCGATCCGGTTGACGAGATTGACCGCGTTACCAAAGCCGCATTAACCGAGGACCTGGAATACCAGATTTCCCAATACGAACATGGCGAAATTGGTGAAATCAACGTCATCGCTACCCCGCTACAAGGCTGCCAAGAGATATTTGACATGATGGGCGACGAAACCCTTGAGGATTGGCAGCTCATCGCCCGCCGCCTGGGCAACATCGGCCCAGCGTTAAGCGGATGGCAAGAAACCCTTATTGAACGGCGCGAACACGGCCCCAAACAAGCGCGCAAACAAGTAGAGCTCGCAATTTCCCAAGCCGAAGGCAAAGCCAGCGACAGCTCCGCATTGGCCAGCTTAGCCGCCCGAGGGGCTAAGAAGTTCCCTCAATTGGCGGAGGAACTAGAAACAAACTCTCGTCAGGCTCAAGCCGCCTACGGCTCACTGGCCGAGTTTTTGCGCACCGAGATCCTCCCCAGCGCCGTCGAATCCGAGGCTTTCGGATATGAACGCTACGCGCCCCGACTCTACTCATTCACCGGCGCACACGTTGACCTTGACGAAACCTACGAATGGGGTATCGGCGAGCTTGAGCGCATTATCCACGCCCAAGAAGCTATCGTGCGTGACCTATACGGACCTGACGTCAGCATCCCCGAAGCAATGAAGCGGCTTGACGCCGATCCTAACCGGCAAATTCACGGAACGGAGGCGCTGACCCGCTGGATGCAGGAAACCTCCGACCAGGCAATCCGCGATCTCAATGGCACCCATTTTGACATTCCTACCGAACTGCAAAAACTTGAGTGCCTGATCGCTCCCTCCGGAACTGGAGCAATCTACTACACCGGACCTTCCGATGATTTCTCGCGCCCAGGGCGCATGTGGTGGTCCGTCCCAGACGGCACGGAGGTATTCCACACCTGGCAAGAAAAGACGACCGTCTATCACGAAGGGGTCCCTGGGCATCACCTGCAGCTTGGCATGGCCACCTATATTCGCGACAGCCTCAATGATTGGCGTCGCCTCCTGTGCTGGAACTCCGGTCACGGCGAAGGATGGGCACTCTATGCTGAAGGTCTAATGGCTGAGCTGGGCTATCACAGCGATCCTGGTGACTATCTCGGCGTACTAGACGGGGAACGCTTGCGTGCAACTCGCGTCGTTCTCGATATCGGAGTGCATCTGGAAAAGCCTGCCCCTGCTGGTTATGAGCATATTAATCCGACGTGGAACCGCGACGTAGCTTGGGAATTCCTCAAGGATAACGTAGCGATGGACCACTCCTTCCTCAGCTTCGAATTGAATCGGTATCTCGGCTGGGCCGGGCAGGCTCCCGCCTACAAGATCGGGCATCGGCTGTGGAAGCAACTGCGCGCCGAAGCGGAAAAGAAGCCTGGATTCAACCTGAAAGATTGGCACATGTCTGCCCTGCGCGTGGGATCTGTTGGTCTGGATATTTTGCGCGACACCTTAAACCGCGCCTAAATATTCATCCAACCGTACAACGGCTCGTGGGACGGGGCATATTCCCACGAGCCATCCACCACTCCCGACAGCAGCAACACAATTGGCGGTAATCACTTCGGATTCTCTGTAGTCCGACGAGTTAGACGGGTAGGTGGCTGTCTGTTTGACTACAGCCACCTACCCGAGAGTAACCGCCCCGGAACAGGTAACTGGAATTAACACATGGTCACATCTGAACAGCTAGCCGAAGCCACTCACGAAGCGAGCAATACCCCTCCCTATCGGTTATTGCTCGCCTCGGCCTCACCCGCACGGCGCGCAACCCTGCGCGCCGCCGGCATGACTCCCCTCGTCCACGTTTCCAACGTGGACGAGGAGACCATCATCAACTCGCTACCCACACCCCACCACGCGGCGGAGGTCGTTTGCACGCTCGCTAGCGCCAAAGCTCGCGAGGTCTACCAAACATTGACGGCAACCCCAGAGCTCGCCGAGGAGCTACCCGGCGCCCGTGTCGTCCTCGGATGCGATTCGATGTTCGACATGGATGGGCAGATCGTCGGCAAGCCTGCCACGGCGCTCATTGCCCGCGAGCGCCTGCGGGCAATGAGCGGGCGCAGCGGCGTACTCTACACTGGGCACTGCCTCATCGACATTCCCAGTGGCACGACCGTTCAGGGCGTCTCCCAATGCACCGTCCACATCGGCACACTCAGCGATGTGGAAATTGAGGCCTACATTGCCAGCGGCGAACCCTTACGAGTCGCCGGATCATTCACCATTGACGGGCTAGGCGGCCCCTTTATTGACCGACTCGAAGGAGATCACCACGGGGTCGTTGGGATTTCGCTCCCCCTGCTGCGCTCCTTACTCACCGAGCTAGGATATTCCATCCTAGATTTTTGGGATAACCGCGCCTACTACCTCCCCTAACGCATACAGCAAACTATGCCGCCTCGCGCCGCCAGCAGCACACCGCTCCACAGGCTCATATCGCCAGCGATGGCGCGGCTACCTGCAGGTAACAACCACATATGTAAACGGTGGCTGTGCAATCGGCAATGATATTGCACAGCCACCGTTTACGTTATGCCACGTTGTGACGCGTCAGCGACTAGACGATGTAATCCATATCCTCTTCAAACTGACGCCCCTGCTTGGAGCGTTCCTGCATAGAGATCCAATCTCGGCTCGCCTTGCCCACATACACCTGCCGCGGGCGACCGATCTTCTGTGCCGGATCGAGAATCAGCTCGCGATACTGTGCAATCCAGCCAGGCAGACGCCCCAGGGCAAACAACGGGGTGAACATCTTTGTGGGGAAGCCCATTGCCTTGTAGAGCAATCCCGTATAGAAATCCACGTTCGGATAGAGGCGGCGCTCAACAAAGTAGGAATCCTCCAGTGCGACCTGCTCCAACTCACGAGCCATATCAAATAGCTCCGAATCGCCTTTGAGCTTGCCTAGGATATCGTCTGCCAAGCCCTTAACGATCTTCGCCCGCGGATCATAATTCTTGTAAACGCGATGACCGAAGCCCATCAGTTTCACGTCATTCGTCTTATCCTTAACCTGGCGAACGAACTCTTTAATACTGATTCCCGATTCACGCACATGATCAAGCATGAGCAAGACAGCCTCGTTCGCGCCACCATGCAAGGGGCCAGATAGTGCGCCTACACCAGCGGCAACCGAGGCGTAGATTGAGGCCCGCGAGGAACCGACCAGACGAACAGTGGAGGTAGAACAGTTTTGCTCATGATCCGCATGCAAAATAAGTAGCTTATCGAGCGCATTGACGATGGTCGGATCAACGTCGTGACTCTGATACGGCAACCCGAAAGTCATACGCAAGAAATCTTCCGTATAGGACTTCGTCGTATCTGGATATAGTAGCGGAAGCCCGGTTGCCCGCTTAGAGATGTAGGCAATCATCGTCGGCACTTTAGCCATCAACAGCACGGAGGCCAGATCTCGCTGCTCGCCGTCGTTCGGATCGAGAGTGTCCTGATAGTAGGTTCCTAAACCAGCGATACCGGCTTGCAGAATCGACATCGGATGACCAGACGAGGGGAAGGCAGTGAAGAAACTGCGGAAATCCTCATGGAGAAGCGTGTGCTTTTTGATCCGACGAATAAAGGCGGACAGTGATCCCGCGTCAGGTAACTCGCCGTAAATCAGCAGATAGGCCACTTCCAGGAAAGAACATTTCTCTGCAAGCTGTTCGATTGGGTAGCCACGGTAGCGCAGCACACCCGCGTCCCCGTCAATATAAGTAATTTCAGAGGTACATGAAGCAGTGTTGGTGAAGCCCGGATCGAGGGTTACGGTTCCCGTCTGGCCCAACATCGTGTTGATCTTAAAACCGTCATTGCCTTCTACTGCACGGACGCGTTCGAGTTCAAGATCAGTGCCGTCAATATGCAAAGTCGCGTTTTCAGACATCGGCGTCTCCTTTTCGCGCTATTTCTCCACATGCCACCGGCAGATATGGAGAGTAAATATCCAGTGTCAGCCATATCGCGAGTGCGAATGACAAACTCTCTTAGAATCAAGATATATCTAAATTGCGTTTTGCAAAAGGTGTGAAAGCAAATTCAGTCGTTCAGCTGCTCGCGCAATATCCATATCACTGGCCGTTAACGACATCCGAACCCAGCTACGACCAGCATCACCATAGAAATGACCTGGGGCGACGACAATACCTAATTGAGCACACGCACGCACAATATCCCAGCCGTCACACGCCCAATCCGCCTGAGCCACACGCGCCCACACATACAGACCCGCCACCGAATCTGGATCATGACGCAATCCCGCTTCCGGCATCGCCTGCAAAAGCACCTCACGACGGCGACGATACCGCTCTCGCTGCACCCGCACATGCTCATCATCGGCGAGCGCCACCGCCATCGCCTGCTGTACCGGCGTTGGCATCATAAAACCCAAATGCTTGCGCAACTCGATAACGCCCGCAACAAGCTGTGAATCACCGGCCATAAACGCGGCTCGATACCCCGCAAGATTCGACTGCTTCGATAACGAATACAGCATCAGTAACTGGCTCGGATCACCGCCACAGACCTCGTCCGCCAAAAGCGAGGGAGAATAGGGCACATCCCAACACAACTCGGCATAGCACTCATCGCTGGCAATAATCACCCCATTGGCACGCGCCCAAGCAACAATTGCCCGCAGTTGCGCCACATCAAGCACATGCCCACTCGGATTCGAAGGAGAGTTCACCCATAGGAGCGCGAGATCCGTCGGCCAACTCGCCGGATCTGCTTCCGTATCGACAATCACCGGCTCACAGCCAGCTAGCCGCGCACCAACCTCATAGGTCGGATACGCAATTGCCGGAATACCGATACGGCTGCCCACAGCAATACCCAACAGCGCTGGCAGTAGCCCCACCAGCTCTTTCGAACCCAGGGTGGGGATAACGCCCACTGAGCTGGTAATACCGCGCCGACGAGCCAGCCACCGAATAATCTCTTCGCGCAGGCGTTCAATCCCGATAGCCGGCGGATACCCAGGGGCGTTGCTTGCTTGAGCCAATACCTGCTGAATCATTGCCGGGGTATCGTCAACTGGAGTGCCAATCGTTAAATCGACGACCCCCTCGGGATAACGGGCTGCCTGGCGTCGAACCTCAGCCAGGGTATCCCACGGGAAATCCGGCACATTATCTGGATAAAACGTCATAGCACACTCACCGGCAACCCCGCAGAATCAGCCGTTCTCTACTACTGCTTATTAATATCTTTAGGCAAAGCCTCGATAAATGGATGATCGCGCTCAATTGGCCCAGAAATCATAGAGCCACCCGGCGATCCCAGATCAGTGAAGAATTCCTCGTTGACCTGGTGGTACACCGACCATTCTTTCGGCAAATCATCCTCAAAATAGATTGCCTCCACCGGACATTCCGGCTCGCACGCCCCGCAATCCACACATTCATCAGGATGGATATATAAACTGCGCAGACCCTCGTAAATACAATCCACTGGACACGCATCCACACAAGCCCGATCCTTCACATCAACACAGGGCTGGGCGATGATGTACGTCATAAGAACCTTCCTTTGTTTGCCGCACCATCAAAATCTGGCTAGCTATTTTTCTTCCTTGCTGCCGCGTCAGGAAATTACCTACTGGTAATCCGCGAGCTATTATCCACACCTGACGGCATCAACTGGTTCGTATCTCCAAGTGTACTGAGAATCCTCATGCACAGCCCCATTTAGCGAGACGGTGCGCCCCACCGTAATGGTGAAGCCATCGCCACCGGCGCCCGACGGCTCACAATCGGCTGCCGGATTAACTCGGGTCGTCGGTTTAACAAAGTTCCGCTTCTCGCCCTGCCAGACTTTGACGTCCCAATACTTCGTTGACCACAGCCGAGTATGAACTTGACCGTCCGAAACCCACGCCTCAATCAACGCACCGTAAGGGGTGTTATTCTCCCAAATCATCTGAATCTGATCGCCCCACAGAGTGGATTCTAATCCTGCCGGATAGCGAGAAAAATACTTCGAGTGTGGGGTATGCGCGACGTCAACCATTCCCGCCCGATACCCAATATTGAAGGTGTTGGTCGATAGCTGTGAAAGCCCTCCACCCATCGCTTCAGAGTTAAACCCGTTGACAACCACACCAGAGGAAACAAACCCATGTTCCGTATCAACGGGCCCTAGCGCCTGGCCAAGATTGAACCGCTCCCCTGGCTTAACAAGCGTGTTATTAATGACGGCAGTACCGCGAACAAGGTTAATCGTTCGCACCGAATCGGAGGTCAGCGGGGTGGAAATCTCCGAGACGACCTCCTTGATTCCCATAGACTCAGCCATCTTCGTGCTAAATGCCGCGTCCTGCTCAGTCACGGCAGCATTTATCGTGCGCTGCGCATTGGCCGATACCGCCAGTAAATCATTACCGACTTTCGCAATATCAATGACCTTCCCCGGTTGCGAAGGAGTAATAACCGGAGCGCCATTTTGAATCGTGATCTTCGCGTCTATCGGCGGAGTCAAAACCTCGCTCGCCGCTTGATTGAGAATCTCTCCCAATTTTTGCTGATCGACTGCCAGCTTTGGGGTATCCGCCTGCGGCGAATAGCTCACCATTTGCGCAATCTGCTCAGGCGAAACCGATACCTGCTTGCTTTCAACATTGACCGTCACTGGAGCAGAGAACAACGGCGTCACCTGCGAACGAACGAACTCATCCATGTCGGCAGTCGTAATAGCTGCCTGCGCGGCTCGCTGCGGCAGGGTAATCGGACCATCCGAGGTGAGCCACTGTTGAGCAATCGCCTCGCGCGAAGCTGGAACATCGACTTCAACCCCGTCCGTAGCCGGAGTAACCGTCGCATTCCCGCCAGACAGCGTTAACTGTGCATTAACTGGAGCGACGTTAAAGGTTCCAGCCACTCGAACAAGCTGAGCGTCCAACTGCCCACGGTCCGTCGTCACAACGGCATCCACGTTCTGTGATCCAGTCACATGCGCCCAAAGCCGCCGCGGATCAAACGAGAAACCCACCAGCTTATTTAAGGTTGCGTCATAATCAACCGCAAGCGAAAAAGACGCAGGATCAATCGTTTCCGTTTTAGCATTTCCGGTAAATGCCACCTGGCGAGGAGCCGTCAACTTTTGGCTCAATCCCTGACGAAGCTCATTTTCGGCCTGTTCACGCGTCATTCCACCCAGGTTCACTCCGGCAACCGAAACATTAGCCGCAATGCGATCCCGACACAGATACGCAGCACCGACGTACAACCCCGCAAGAACGATCACAACAGCCAAACTGCCAAACAGCCAGATCTTAAGACGCCGCTTCCGCCGTGGCCGATTTGAACTGTTTTCTTGCGGAACTGCAGCTTCCGCCTCGGATAGTTCACTCACGATGCATACTCCTTATTATCGCCAGCTACGATTCTACCGATCAGAGTGGGAAAAACCGCATTGTATCACCAGAATCACGCTCTGACGCCTCCACTTTCCACCGCGGATGATCAGCTACGATACCGAACTGTTGCCCTGCGAAGGATTTTCCGTTGAACCACCGCAAGCTCCGAAAGATTCCGAGGGGAGAGCAGTTGAGGAAAAATCAGAACGGGAAATATCTGATGGCGCGGTTGGTTCACTACCGCGCTGCCCAGATACTCGCGAGCTACGACGATATGCCGCAATATAAGTTATTGCCGCAGGCAGTAGTAACCCGCATACACACAAACCAATCCAAGCATTTGACACCCATGCCTGCGTGGATTGAAAAAGATCGTCACGTGGCGGCAGATATAACCACCATGCCACCGTGGCATAGGCGGTCAGGGTATAACTAGCAAAGCACCAACGCGCCCCCAACTCCATACAGAACCACGCCCCACACATGACGATCGCCGTCGCTAAAGCCAAACCATAGAGCGGCCGATCAATCGGGCCAGTATGAACAATCGTTGCCGCACTACCAGCAACGACACCACACAGCAAACCAATAATTACCTGAAACCAGGGGCGTGTACGCATAAAATGAGCCCTCCGCTGCTGTCAAACTTCTCTCTTGAGACTAACACTCACCCGTTACCCCATCGAGAATCGCGGCTATGCCAAGGGCCACATCCACTATCAGCGGTATTCGCGCAGTAGCACATCTCATCCGCAACTATGCGCTATATTCACTCCCCGCCCCGCTTAAGGCTCATCTACCATAGGGAGTCGTCCACAGTTGCGCTTACAGACGCATGCAGCGCTATCGGCAGGGTAACGCTTTTGAGATCACCGACGCCAAGGAGCCGCCTGGCCAATACCGCCCTTTGCTTTCCTTACCTACGACCCAAGCACCCGCCCGATCTCGGCCGCGAGCACTCGTTTTTTCCTGCTATCAACTACAGCGCGAGCAGCCCTGATAACCCCGAACAGAAAACAAATCAAACGCAAAAGAGCACAGGCTACTAAATCTAAAATTCTCAAACAACGCCGTGAGTAACGCACACATACGCGCATACCACGAGAAAATGCCGGGGCGGCGCGAGCCCCAGTAATACCGCACTTATCACCGCACACTATCGCACATTATTGCGAGATTATTGACTCAGGTAGATCCGACCTGAAAGATAAGAGCTATGACCGTAACTCTTCGTGGAACATCCTCACGCTTCTACAGCATTTTCATTGCAGTAGCCGCCGGTATCTTACTCATCGCCGGCATGATCCACGGTGGCATACATGAACTTATATGGACGTTGCCTGCCACTCTATTCATGCTTGCCCTGGCTTGGGTAATGTTTTGGAATCCACGTCTTGTTATTGGGCCAGGCGGGCTCCACGTTATCAACCTATTTCGCGAGCACCACATCCCCTGGGCAGATTTCTCCTATGCCGAAAACCGTTGGGGGCTATATCTTTACTCCCGCTCACATCGCAAAATCAGCGTATGGGCAGTGCCCTCAAACGTCGGTTTATTCTCGAACTCGTGGCGAGATCGCAAAAAACAACGCAAGGATCCCACGTCATTAACCTGGGCAGATTCCGGAGCAGAACACCGATACTGCGATGTCCCCTTTGCCGCCGATCTCATCACAATGCGCGCTCAACAGATTGCTCGCCATTCCTCCCTACGCCGAGAGCTCAGCGCGCAGCTTGATACCCCGTGGCCGACGCAGACAACCGCGCGCTGGCAGATCATCCCACTGGCTTTACTGGGCGTAACCCTTGCCGTCTTGGTATGGCGATTAGCCGCTATATAGCGACCTCACTCGCTTTGCCACATCTGCCAGAGCTTAGCGTATTCCCCGCCTTGCGCAACGAGCTCGTGATGCGAGCCAACTTCGGTAACCCGCCCATCAATCATGACCACAATACGGTCAGCGTCATAAGCGGTATAGAGCCGATGCGCAATCGAGATCACGGTTCGCCCTGTCAATACCTGATTCAAGGCCTGCTCGGCAGAACGCGCCGAACGCGGATCAAGCAAAGAGGTAGCCTCATCGAGGATCACCACGTCGGGATCAACCAATACGATGCGCGCCAATGCCAACTGCTGAGCTTGGGCAGGGGTCAGTTCATAATTACCCGATCCGACCTCGGTTTCTATCCCATCTTCTAGCTGGTCAATCCACTGAGCATGCACAGCCAATAGCGCCTCACGCAACTCACTATCCGTGGCCTGCGCGCGAGCAAATCGCAGATTATCAGCAATCGTCCCAGAAAAGATGTGATTTTCTTGGGTGACGAGCGAGACGGTCGAATGAAGAAGCTTCTCCTCTAATTCCATGACGTTGACTCCGCCGACACAGATCTCACCGTGATCTGGCGGATTAATACCGGCAATGAGACGCCCGAGAGTCGTCTTTCCAGCCCCCGATGGGCCAACAATAGCTAACCGCTCCCCTGGCCGAATTGCCAAGGATACCTCGTGTAATACCGGATCGCCCTCATGATAGGAGAAACTGACGTCACGTATCTCAATGCGATCACCGTCGGGAATTGCCTGCGTCACAGTGCGATCTGGCAGTACCTCACTGACGCCAAAGATCCGCGCTAATGCCACCATGCTGTACTGCAATTCGTCAATCCACCAACAGAAGATTTCCACTGGCGTATTAGCTTGCCGCACGAGAAGCGCAATCGACACAACCGCTCCGATACTCGCTCCACCCCAACCAATCAGGGCCGCTCCCCACACAATGGCAATAATCGTCGGGACGTTAACGACGAAGAAAGTCCCCACCAAGAACATCACCCGCATCCACGCGGTATAGCGGTCATTATCCCAGATTTCTTGCATGATAACGCGCGTGCGGCGTTCTCGATACTCCTGCATAGCGAAAGCATCAATACTGGCTGAATGCTCTACCGATTCAGCAGTATCCCCGGCAAGTTCCGCATGAATCGAGCTGATTGCTAAATATCCGGCAATTGAACGGCGCAGATAGAAACGGGCGACGAAGTACTGCGGAAGAAAAGCGATCATTGCCACTAGACCAATACGCCAATCAATAGCAATACACGATATGGCAATCACCACCACCTCCAGGGTGGTAACCAATAAGCGCACCAGGCCGTAGCGCACCATACCTTCCACTCGACTGACGTCCGTCGTTGACCGCCCCAGCAGATCGCCCGTCCCCGCCTCCTCAACGACCGATAGCGGCAAATGCATCAGAGTGCGGACTAGATCCACGCGAATAACGCAAAAGGCCTTCTCCCCTAATACTCGGCTGCGATATTCCCCTAACCAGGTGAAAACAAAATTCAGCACCATCGCGACGACGAGTACGCAAATATAGACCCGAATAACGGATAACGAGGTTCCTTCAGCTACCGCATCGAAAGTTTTACCGATCACCCACGGGGTGATGACCGCCGCTACCGCGACAATAATCTGATAGCAGGTAGCGATCAGGAACTCGCGGCGGAACTGCATGAACAGCGCCAGCATGCGGCGCATAATCGTGTAATTCTGAGCGATAGGGAGTCGCTTCATCAGTTCTCACCGTCCTTCTCGTCTCCAGAGGTATAAGCCGCAGCCCGGTTGACGACCGCATGATAATCAGAACGAGCCAGCAGCTCATGATGCGTTCCGCGAGCAACTTCTCGCCCGTCGGTATCCAGGAAAATCACTTCATCACTGCAGGATAAAAGCAACGGAGACGCCGAAATAACCACCGTAGTACGACCGGATCGTTCCTGATACAAGCGCTCGGCAATACGCGATTCCGTATGAGAATCCACGGCAGAGGTCGGCTCAATCAGGATCAATACTGGCGCTTGCCGAGCAACCCCTCGAGCCAATGCCACTCGTTGACGCTGCCCACCGGATAACGATCGACCACGCTCAGCAATATGCCCGTCTAAGCCGCCGTCTAAACCATGAATAATGTCGAGGGCGTCGGCAGTATGCATAGCGGCAAGGAGCTCATTTTCCGGCAGCGCCACCGGATTATCCTTATGTTGCCGCTGCGCCACACCTGAGCCATCCCCGTTATCTCGGACTTGATGGGAGACGTCACGGGCAATTGGCCAAGCGGCATTATTGCCCTCCAGATTTGAGCGCAGCCGCCCTTGGAATAGCTGGGCAACCGCATCCGAGAGCACAATCCCCGAACGAACCTCAGCGAGAGAAAAGGCCGTCAGCGGAATATCCGCCGATTGCGACCAGCGGGCTGTAACGAGGTATTCATCGTCCGTGCGTGCCAGCCGCTGCGCTAACTGCCCGCTAATATCCGGATCAGCACAAACCACAACGGTATAGCGCCCAGGAGTAATCTTCACATGCGAGGTACTATCAACCAGGTGGGCTTCTTGCCAGCGAATATTCCCATCCGTATCTCGTGGCACGTGCCGCGTCAGCTCAGTATCTACCTGGGAATCGTCCACGAGCGGAGTAATACTGGCAATCTTTTGCAGTCGCTTTGCCGAAACACGTGCGTCGGTATAGGACTGAATTATCATGGTCAGATATTCCAAAAGCGCAGCCATATACGCGCAATACCCATAGAAGAGCACCAGTTCGCCGTGCGTCATTTTCCCCAGATAGATCTGCCAGATTCCATAACTAACGACGATGACGATAATGAGTTCCGGCGCAAAGGCCTTCAAACCGACGAGTAAGGATCGCAGGGGCGCGGCGGCAATACCGTGTTGGGCAACCCGATCAGACTGTTTCTCATAGCGATTAACATAGACATCTTCTCCGCCGACACCTCGCAGAATACGCAAACCAACAACGGCATCGGTGGCCAAGGTCGTCAATTTCCCGGTTTCCGTGCGAAGCGCATTAATGTGCCGTTGGAGGGGTTTCATAATCATAGATATGCCGAGGACGGCCAATGGGAAACCCACTAAGACGATAAGGGCGAGCGGAACCGAGACTCGCAGCATGAACACGGCAGCAAAAATATACGCAAGGATTTGCGCCACACAGTCCGGCAAGGAGTATAGGAAGTAAGAGATACGGTTCGCGTCGGTGGAGATCGCCGAGACCATCTCGCCGGAGGGAATCTTTTCCCGACCGCCGCGGCGAATACCAAGAATCTTTTTCGTGACGTTAAGGCATACGCCGGTGCCACCCCCACGACAATATATTTGGTTTGTTAGCTCCGCACCCATTCCGATCAGACGGATAATCCAACAGACGCAGAAGATTCCCAGTGGCTCAATGAGCTGACTGGTTAATCCATTTTGCAGACCAGCGTCAATTAGCAGGGCAAAACTCCACGTCATGAGGATGCCGCCAATGTATTGGCACAAGGCAAAGATGGTGGAGAACCAGAAGAATCGAATGTTATTCCAAAAGAATGAGTGAATCGGCCGAGATAATTCAAGACCATCCGAGGACCACATATAGAAGAATCGCAGGCGATAGCGCGGTTCGCGCCCAATAACCACGACGCGATCAGCGATTGTACGGGGGCGACGTTCTACCTTGCGAGACTTCGCGAACGGGAAACAACGAGAAAAATAGTGAGAAAAAGCAGACATAATAAAAGACCTCAGTACGGAGCAAGGAAATGGCGTGCCGACCGCCACCTGCGATAAATACGCAGTTCAATTCCGGTTTTAGTACAGCAGCGAAATGCTACTGTGAGATCTCATTGTTCATGTCCATCAGGGTATCACCCCCCCCTAAAAGCAAAGCCACCGAGGCCTTGTGACTCTTAACATAGAGCCCAGCGCCTCAGTGGCATTCGCTATTTTTCGCCGATTTTCTTAGCTTTGACGATTCTTTCGTACTGCCAAGGCAAAGAACAATAGTCCAAATAGTAGACACATGATACCGACACCGAGTACCAGACCATGCCAGAACATATTGTCTTGTACGACTGGCGCGCTCGCCGCAGTTGCCTGACCATCTGCGCTACTGCCGTTTTGCTCGGCACTGGCGGTCATCGGCTGCGGCATACCTGCTGGATTGGGCTGAGCCAAGAGTTGCCCTTCCGCCTGAGGCGCCTGACCGTCAGCATTATTAGGCAAGGTGCCGCCCGTATTCGGTAGCGTACCGCTCATTGTCGGCAAGGTAGCAACGAAGCCACCACCAAGTGGCGCACTCACCGCATTGTTTGCTTCAGCAGTAGGAACCGGAGCGAGATTCGCACCATTGGCATTATCAGGTGCCGGTATGCTCGGCACTGGTTGCGGTGCCGGTTGTGGCTGCGGATTCGGCTGAGGTGCTGGATCCGGAGTTGGCTGCGGATTCGGCTGAGGTGCTGGATCCGGAGTTGGCTGCGGATCTGGAGTGGGATCCGGCGTCGGATCAGGCCCCGGATCGGGCGCCGGCTGTGGGTCCGGGTTGACAATCTCGGGCAACTTTTGGTCAGCGATAATCTGGCTACCCATCTTGACCGTCTTATTGCCAACTAAGAAGGTCACCCGCAATGGCTGCTGGATCTTTTGCCCAGTGGCGTCCGTCCACTCGTAGAGGAAGTTCATCTGATACACCCCTTCGTTTGAGAAGAGGAAGTATTGATGGTCATGCGTCGGCTTAACATATTCCAGATGGGATTGCGGATCAGCGGAATCAATCGTCGGGGTAAAATCTGTAACCCCCATGTAGCCCATGACCATACGGCCAGGACCCGTGTAATTCTGCAGTCGAATCGTTGTTCCGGTATTCGGTTGCAATCGAGAGTGATCGAATTCCTGAGTTGAGAACCCGAGCCACGGCAACGCCTGATCTTGGGTCTGCGGTAACGCCCACAACCCCTCAGCAAATTCTGGATACTTTGCCGTCAAGGTATCCTTCGGAGCAATTCGTGCCCGATCGCGCACCGCAAAGGCGAATGTGCCGGATTCTCGCCGCACAACATGCGCCGGATTCTCCCCATCATTGAGGAAGGTAGATATAGTATCACCCTCCGTTGCCGCTGCCATATCCATATGCCCACGTTCAACCACATGCTGCGGGATCATATCCGACCACGCATCAATGAATTGCTGCTTGAGCGCGGCAACTTCCGGAGAATCTGGTTCTACCGGCTGCGGTTTCGGATCCGGGTTGGGATTGGGCTTTGGATCCGGTGTCGGATTAGGGTTCGGGTTGGGATTGGGGTTTGGATTTGGATCCGGCTTCGGATCTGGCGTCGGATTAGGATTGGGATTTGGATTTGGGTTCGGGTTTGGATTCGGATTAGGCGTATCCCCCTTTGTCGGAATCGGATACTCATCCGGGTTCGCACCATGCACAGTGGGCTGCGAGCAGCTACCAGCAGGGGTCACCTCCAGCAAAGGAGTACGCCCTTGCGCCTTACGCAGCTCGTTAATCGCGGAATTACCTACCACAAAATAGAGATTGGCAAAGCTATAGGCCTTCTGCCCGTCCATCTTCCATGCCTGAGAATCCACACTCACCGGATAGACACCCGGGCGAGTAAAGCCGAACTGAAGCGGATACGCCTTCGGCTCAATCATCTGAACCGGCTTTGACCGCGGATCATTCGTCACCGTCAACGGCATCAGACCCTTGCCCTGATCCAGACCGACCATAGCCATGCTGCCTTCTGGACCTTCGGGGACAAAGTTGAACGTCACCTTCATCGGCCCTAAGCCAGAGAAATCATTTCCAGATAGATCCACGCCTAAACTGGGCGTCGTGGCATTACCAACCGCTGGAGTGATCCATGCCTGGTTACCGCCACTGCGGCGGGCAAACTTCCCTAAATAGGGATCGTCCTGCGATAGACATTGGATGGCACTATCCGGAACTTCGACAACCGTTGAATCGCCGTAATTATGACCAGCAGCGCTCATAACGCTCATAGTCAACGTGCTCTTTGCCGTATCTATCGCCGTCTTAAAATGATTAACCCCTGAGGTGACGGTGTTCGCGCTCGAATCTCCTAACCAGTTATTCTCAATGGCAGCTTTATCCGCCTCTGGATTCGACTCATAGCGCTTATCGGCAGGTTTAGGCGCCACCGGCTCCGGATGCTCCGGCTGACTCAAGCCCATTTCCGCCCGACGATCTTCTGCCGAATGGCTGATCTGGTTCAAACGAGTTGTCGTTCCCGCTGGCAAACCAACCGCTTCATCTGGGCCGACGAGCCAATATTGATCCGTCGGATCACTGCGTTCGATCGTGCCATCATAATGCTTACCTTCAGCGACCCACGTCAGGTGGTAGATACCCGCCTCGGAGAAAGTCCAATTCGTGTGCACATGACCGCCGACATTGAAGGTCGTCCGGCGAATATCACGCGAGGAGAATGAACGGCCAGCTTCTGCCCAACCGGCCTCATAATTAAAGACTTCCATATCTCCCGGGCCATCAAAACCGGCCAGGTTGAAATCCACGGTATTGCCGACGTAATCCGTCGGTACTTCCCATTCATGCTCAGGATCGAAAGCCCCGAATCCCGCCCAAATCGGCCGCCAATCCTGCTGGCGTTGGAACGGCGCATGCCACAGGATACGACCAGGCTGCCCGAGGAAAGCCGTCTTTGGATCCGTGGATACCACCATGCGCGAGACTTCTTCCCCGTTGACCGCATCGGGAGCCAACCGGAGACATACCTCGTTAGATGGGCGAACCTGCGTGCCATCCACTGTCATCACCGCGAGCTTGCCATTGTGCTTAGTGACGTAGGTGGCATCAATATGCGCCTGATACAGCAGCTTCTTTCCCGCACACGGATGCGGAACCTTTTTGCCGTTGACAGTCATCGTCAGATCGGCGGGTAACTGGACACCGGGAACCGGCTCACCTGGGCGATGCTCCGGTCGGTTCGTGTCGTCAGCTTGGGCAAAAAATGGGGCAAGAATGAGACTCATCGTGCCAGTTAGTGCGGCTAACCAGCGAGAGGAGGAACGATAAGAGGTCACGATCATGCCTTTCTAATACGCGAAAACCGCGCAATAGGTGTGGTTGCGGAAGATGTTCGTAGTTGTGCAATCAGCCCCTGCTTGGGTGAAAACACCCACGCCAGCAGGAAAACCACCGTCACGCACAAGACGATAGTTGCTCCCGTGGGGAGATTGAGCGACCAGGATAGATACAACCCGAGGAAGGAGCACAATGCACCAATAATGGCTGAATACAGCATCATCAACTTCAGGTTGTCCGTTAATAACCGCGCTGCAGCGGCTGGAGTAACCAGCAACGCGAGGACGAGAATATTGCCGATTGTGCGCACGGAGATCACCACAGCGGCAGTCACGGTAAAGTACAGGACCAAATCCAGCCAGAACACTGGCAGATTTTGGGCGCGAGCCGTCTCCCGATCCAGGGAAACAGTAACGATTTCTTTATTCAGGACGAGTAACGTCGTCACCACAATAAATCCAACAACCGCCACCAAGATAATGTCTGAATCCGGAACGCCGGTGATAGATCCAAATAGGAACGAGGTCAGCGAGGCACTATAACCGTCAACTCGGGAAATAATAATCATGCCCAAGGCAAAAGCGCCCGCGAAGAAAATACCGATAATAGTATCTTCTCTGATCCGACGATTTTGCGAAAAGACGGCCACGAGGCAGGCAATCGCAATACCGGCCACAGCGCCACCGAGCAACATCGAGCCTTGTAACGCGAAAGCAATCGCAATACCAGGGAACACTGCGTGCGCAACTGCGTCACCGATAAAGGCCATTCCCCGCAAGACCACGTGCGTCCCCACAACGCCGCAAACGATAGCGGAAAGCACAGATACCAGTAGCGCTTTCGGCAAGAAAGACAGGACGGGGTTAGTTAAATCAGAGAAGAAATCAATGAACGAAATCATCGCGTCACCCCCACAGTCCGCAGCAACGGCGAATTCGGCTTCACATCAAAGGTCGTCATCCATAACTTCGGATCCGATAGCTCTGCAGGCGTCCCCGCCCCAATAACCGTGCGGTTGAGCAAAACAAGGTGCGAGCACACATCCATTGCCGTCCCAAGATCATGTGTGGACATCAGCAGAGCAGTTCCCTCGGCGGCCAAGGTATTAAACAGTTCGAGCAACAGTTCCTGACTAGGCATATCCAAGCCCGTAAACGGCTCATCAAGCAGCAAAATATCAGGATTTGTGGCGAGCGCCCGAGCCAGCAAAACTCGCTGACGCTGCCCACCAGAAAGCTCCCCAATGGGCCGAGTGGCCAAATCCGTCATCCGCACCCGCTCCAGGGCTGCCCATACCGCGGCGTAGTCGGCTTTCTTTGCTCCGCGCAGCCAGCCGATACGTGCCGTTCGGCCGGTGAGCACCACGTCATGAACATTGATAGGAAAATCCCACGCAAATTCGTGACGTTGGGGAACATAGCCAATCTTTTCTACGGCTTTCTTTCCCTGAATGCCAGAGACGCGAATCTGCCCGGAACGCGCTGGGATAAGCCCCAAGATCGTGCGCAGTAGGGTCGTTTTTCCAGCGCCGTTAGGACCCACCAAGCCCACAAAGGAACCGGCTTCAATCGTGACCGTAATATCATGCAAAACCGGGCGCCCCGATAAATCGACGGCGATATCGCGAATCTCCATCGGATGAGCCGTCATGCATTTCTCCTAGCTTCTTCCCGAGCTGCCGCATTGCGCTTGCGGATGATAATCGCTGCCAACGCCAGGATGAGTGCTGCCGCAAATAGCCCGATCGTGACCATCGTGACGGTGTTCATCGAATGTTCGTTGCGCTCTTGTGCGCTCGGCTTCGTCTCGGTGGCGGTTTTGTCGTCGGCCGCTTTAGGCTGAGTTTGGCTCTCATCCCAGGTAGCGTTGCGGGCCTGTGCCGGATCTACCCCGACGGCGAAGCGTAACGTGGCTGGCGCGCTCGCTTCCGTACCGTCAAGCATCTTGACCTTGATCTGCATCCGGACGAGATGTACGCCTGGCTCAGTAAAGACCCAGTTAGCGTGGGTATGGGTCTTGAGATCAACCCAGATAGGCTGCAGTTCATTCTTCTGGGAATCCCACAGCAACTGCGGCTGGCCAAATCCACCGGACTGCAAGAACACCGAGAACGCCCCCGGACCTTGATGCCCGACGTATTCGAAAGTCACACCCCGCTGGACGTTTTCCGTCACCGCCGGAGATTGGGTATTCCATCCCAACCACACCACACCAGGGATCTGGTTTTGCGGCACAGCATAGACGGTCTGCCCTGGCTGGGCGCCAGTGAAGTTATATTCTCCAGATTCCGGCAGGACCTGCTTTGCTGCGTCCCCCAGGGAAAACACCACATCATCGAGGTTGCGCCACACTGGATGATCGGCCGTATCGTCACGCGCATAGAACTGCAGCTTGCCATCGACCATCAACGGACCCATATCGACGTGCCCCTGGGAGATCACTGTTGCACTCCCCGTCGGCGCAACCACTTCATCATTCGTTACCGTCTGGGCTAAGGCCGGATCGTCGCCCTCCCCGTTCGGCGCAGCAAGCGCTGGCGTTCCAATCGTTCCAACCAAAACGGCACATGTGGCGCCGAGTACGCCGGCAATAGACCATCGAGCGGATCGTTTTCTCACGTCTTTCTCTGCTTTCTGTTGTGCATGCGCGCTACGGCGCCAAGCATTCTTTCAAACTGCGCGCATTGGCACGCATAAGTTCTTCGTAGGAGTTGACGTCGCTGTCAAAAGCGTCGCCGTAAATCTTGCACACCTTAATATCGAGGCGTTTAGCGATTTCCACCAGATCGGTGGCGTGGGCAGGCAGATTCGGTTCGAGGAACACTGCCGGCACATGCAGATTTTGCAAGGTTTTCGTCAGGGCAATGAGATCCCGCGCAGATGGTTCAATCGCCGGATTCGGGGTGATAAAGCCCGCCACGTCAATTCCATAGGCTTTACCTAGATAGGCATAGCCATCATGGGTTGTCACCAGGTGCCGACGTTCCGGCGGAATGGATTGGATGGTTGCCCTAACCTCCTCGTCAAGCTGCGACAAGGTAGCCAAATAGGCGTCAGCATTAGCACTGTATTCAGCAGCTCCTTCCGGATCAACCGAAATCAAGGAATCGCGAATGAGCTTGACGTAGGCAATGGCGTTGGAGACGTCATGCCACAGGTGCGGATCAATCTCTCCGTGGACGTGCTTGCCCAAAACCGCCTGCGGCAACATGTACGTCTGCGTGCCAGGCCGGCCAAGGAAACGAAAATCGGCGCTGGCAGGGATTTCCTGGAGTGCTTTCGAGGGCACAACCACAACCGTCTTTGCCGGATCGTAGCTCGTCGCCACGGACGCGGGCGCTGCTGCCGTTGATTCCATTGAATCGCCGTGCAACACAATCGATTTGTTGTTCAGATCGACGGAGACGTCCTCGTGCCCATGATCGAGCAAGGTCTTACCGGCTGGCGGATTTACTCCCACCGCAAACGTAATCGTCGATTGGGCAATATCAATGGGTTTTTCAGTCCGATCAACGACGAGTTGGGCAGCAAAATCCATCTCATAGATTCCCGGCTCGGAAAACGACCAGGATAAATGCGTATGGGCATCTACGGGCAAGGTGGCAGTATCCGACTCATATCCGTCAGAAGCATCAAAACCGTCAGCCGAGTTCATCATGATATCTGGCTGGCCAAACGTGGTCGTCAAAAATGCCGCCGCATCTCCTGGCCCGCGCACATCGCGAACCGATAGTCGAACCTCGGAGGCACGATTTGCCCCTAAGTTTGCGCCGTTCCCAATAACGCGCATTCCCAGCCAGATGGTATCGAGCGATACATCTTCAACAAGTGGAATGAGGTTTGCTCCATAGCGGGCAGCGTCCTCCGCGAGGGTAATCACTGGCACGCCATCGCGCACATTCGCATCCACCGCACGGATGAGCGAGTGCTCTTCAAGCAGCATGTAGTTCGTCAGCGCTAAATCAGCATTGGCGATATTGCGCACGTCGCGCAGCGTCGGCTCATAGGTGTGGGGATCGGCGCCCGAGGGCATCAGTGATGTTACTCGGGCGCGATTCCCAGCTACGTGACGTGCCAGGTCAGCAATAATTGGCGTGGTGGCAACCACGTCGGTAATGCCGTCATCGCGCTGCGGTATAGCCTGAGAGGCACAGCCGCTTAATGCCAGCGCGAGTGAACCAATTACTGCTATTCCTCGGATACGTCTAGAAAGCACGTACCACTACCTTTTCTACCGCACCACGGTAACGCAGCATACCGATACCGAGAACGGCTAGGCCGATCGCTAAAACAGCTAACGGGCCGGTCATTGAGTTAGCGCCAGTGCTCGGCATTCCGGCAGCGCCGCCCTTGATTCCAGCGGCTTTGAGATCAACCGCCGTAGGCTGGCAGGGCTTGCCGTCAGCAGTCTGCCATACCGTCTTTGAACCAGCCGCACCGACTTCTGGGCCCAGATCGAAGTGCCCTTCCGTCACGTTGCCGGAACCTCCGACAATGAAGGTCACTACGGTTGATCCAGAGAGCTTTGCTCCTGAGCTGGTTGTCGTCGTCATGGTAATACCGACGCGATAGGTACCAGGCTGGGTGAACACCCAGTTGGGGTGGACGTGGGTATTGCGCGGGATGGTAATAGAGCCACTTCCTGAGCCGTTACTTGCGCTAAACCAGCGCTGACCGACGATGGTACCGAAGTTACCGGAGGTGTACACCTCCATTGCGCCCGGGCCCGAGAAGGACGACAGCGTGAAAGTAGTCGTGCCGGTCGTCTTGGTCAGCAGGCTTTCCGATTGCGTATTTGCGCCCAGCCACGGAACTCCGCGCTGTTGCGTCGAGCTAATCATCCATACCTTTGTATTGGCAGGGATGTTGCCAATATTGCTCGGGGTCGTTGCCTGTGCGGTATCCGTTAGCCCGAAGGTTAGCTCCTTGGGATCACGCCACACCGCCGGAACGCTCCGATCATCTTTCACGCGCGGCAAGAGTGTATCCGACCCAGCGCCACCGACCTGCTTGGGGAAACAGGTAGCAGCGGGAGCTGGATTCGCCTGTGGCGCAGGCTGCAAGGGCGCCGGGGTGTTTGCTGCCGGAGCCGGAGCAGCAGGAGCCGGCTGCGGGGCCGGATTAGGCTGTGGTTGCGGGGCGGGGTTCGGCTGCGGATTTGGAGCCGGCTGCGGCTTCGGATCTGGCTGTGGAGCTGGATCCGGGGTGGGTTGTGGCGCTGGGTTCGGCTGCGGGTTTGCTTCCTTACCCACCGTCCAGGTGTAGGTCGCAGTATTAGATTCAACGTCCTTACCATTTAGCTCGCCATGCGCTTTAACCGTCATGGTGTAGGTGCCCTCTTTGGTGAATAACCAGTGGGCATGGGTGTGAGCTGGCTGCTGCTGGACGATCTTATCCCCACTTTCCAGCGTGTAGCCGTTATCGGCGAGGATCGGGCGAATGCCGCCTAGAGTCTGGTTCGTAAACAGATAGATCTTTCCCGGGCCAGTGACGTTCACGAAGTCAATGTTGATCGTGTTATACCCTGCTTTGGCAACGCCCAGCGTATCCCATCCGGGCCAGACGAGGTTCGGGTTTTGCGTCAGTGGGAGATAGTATCCTGGCTCGCCAATTTCCGGCAGAGAGGCGCTCTCTTCCGTCCAGGCTTCCGGCTTGACGTGCAAAATGACGGATTGTGGATCACGCTGGACATGCAGGCCCGTAACATCTTCTTTCAGGTTGAGTACCAATGCCCCGTTGTCATCCGAGATGACGTTAAAGGCATCGACGTGACCAGAGTCGATAATGAGCTTGTCAGCAGCGTGTGCCGTCTGTGTAAACATCGCGAGTAGTAACGCAGAACAGAGCGCTACTGCGCCGCTCAATCGCGGAGACTTCCTGAATAGCGTGTGCACAGCGGGCCTTTCTAGCTATATGTTTCATGCCATGCAGCCCTCATCGCAGATTAGGCACCTGCCCATACGGTGAGAACCATTCTCACATACTAGTGAGATTGATTCTCATGGTCAAAGGATTTCAGCGTCTAATACTTCACAGCGCATAAGAAAACCGGCCCGCTAACGCGGGCCGGTTCCCTCTTCTCTCCGTTTTCCAACGTTGGCCCGACCAACTACTTGGTGTAACCGATGTTCTCAACCGGAAGAGACTCGAACGCCGTCGAACCGTAGTTCGCCAAGTTCGCCGGAATAGCGGTGATGTTCGCACGGTAGTAGAGCGGAACGTTCATAACGTTCTCCCACACCAACTTATCCGCTTCGTTGGTCAGCGCGCGACGCTTCTCAACGTCGGTTTCCTTCGCGACTTCACCCACGAGCTTGTCGATCTCCGGAACGTCCAAGCCGGTGAAGTTGGAGTTGACCAATTCGCCCTTCTCATCGAAGGGGTTGCCGTAGATCTGGCCAATGTTTGCCATCGGGTACGGGGTGCCATTCCATGCGAATGCGGTTACTTCATATTCGCCACCAATAACCTTGGAGAAGAACTTCTTGCTCTCGATGTCGGTGTATTCGACCTTAACGCCGATTTCCTTCATCATATCGGTGAGCATAGCGCCTTCGTTTGCCGAGGTCGGAACGTCTGGGATACGCAGGAACTTGAAGCCCAGGGTCTTGCCGTCCTTCTCGTAGTAGCCAGCAGCGTTGAGCTTGTAGCCGAGAGCCTCAAGATCCTTCTTTGCGCCCTCTGGATCGTACTTGACAGAGTTATCCTCGTAACCAGGCTGATCTGGCATGAAGAAGTGATTACCCAAGTGCATGTTCATCTCTGCAGACGGCAAACCTGCCAAATCCGAAGCGGTGATGTCCTTGGTGTCAATGCCCTTGAGAATGGCCTGGCGAACCTTCTTATCCTTGAGTGCTTCTGCACGGGAGTTGAAGGTCAGGTGACGCCACTGCACCGAGGTGGACATCTTGATTGCACCATCGTCGCGTCCCTTTGCGGTCGCATAGGTGGAAGAATCGACGATCATGTCGAGCACATCAAGTTCCTTGTTGGCGTAAGCCTGAGCCTTAGCTTCCGGCTTCAGAATCGAGATGGTCACCGTGTCAAGCTTTGCCTTGGGACCCCACCAGTTCGGGTTGCGCTCCAAGGTGATGACGTTGGTAGCCGGATCGCCCTTGGTGATATGGAACGGACCAGTACCAAACTTCTCCGAAGCAACAGCATCGAGCCAGCCGGTATCGAAGGTTGCCTGATCGGACAAACCAGCAGCCGGACCAACCGTGGAGAAGTTCGCGGACCAATCCGGGTACTTCTCGGAGTACTTGGCCACAACTTCAAATTCATTAGCACCGGGTTCGATGGAGGAAATCTGCTTCCAACCATCGTCAGATGCACAGGTAACACCCTCTACCTGGTGCGAGCATGCCTTCCAGGTAGCAATGTAATCGTTAACGGTAATCGGCGTACCCGAGTTCCACTTTGCCGACGGGTTGAGCTTGAGCTTAACAACCATAGCGGCATCGCCTTCGCCCTTGTCGTTGAACTCGTAAGACTCAACGTAGTTCTTGTTCGGCTCGAACGAACCACCATCTTTGGAGTAAAGCCAGTTCATCGGGGAAACAAAAGCAGCCAAAGTGGAAGCAATATCAACCGTGTTGCCATCCACGTGGAACGGATTAAACTGCTCCGGATACGCATCGAAGGCGAGCTTCAACGTGCCGCCATCCTGGAGCTCAGCCGGATCAACCTTATTGTAATCGGAAACGGGCAGTTCCTTGCTCGATTCGGAGCTGCCACCCTTACCACCTTCGGAGCCGCCCTTAGAGCCCGAGCAACCGCTCAGAGCCAAAGCTCCGACAGCGAGCAGAGCAAAGCCTGCTTTCATCTTTCGCATATCTGTCCTCCTCTAGGACCCCACTTTCACCGGACATGTGAAAGTACATGACTTTTAGGTTAGTAAACTTCCGATTTTCAGCAAAGCTCGATCCGCGCCGTTATCGAAGTGTTATCGTCGGTTCGCCAAATTTTGGTGAGATAGCAAACAAAAAAGCGGGGAGCTAGCTCGATTTCATCATCGGCTAACTCCCCGGCTCTTCCCTTAGAAAACGTTGATTTCTCGCGGGAAATAACACGCTACCTTGTGATCCGGACCCTCGGTAACAAAATCCGGATGTGCACTATCGCACTGACCCCGATCTGCCTCCCCAAGCGTCTCATAAACTGGACACCTGGAAGCAAAACGGCAACCTTTTGGCGGGTTTGCTGGCGAAGGCAAATCGCCTTGGAGCAAGATTCGGTTGCGGTTACGTTCCTTGACCGGATCCGGAATCGGAATAGCCGAAAGCAGAGCTTGCGTGTACGGGTGACGCGGCGATTCGAATACCGAATCCACATCGCCGACCTCAACCAGCTTGCCGAGGTACATCACTGCTACCCGATCCGCGATGTGGCGGATCACCGAAAGATCGTGGGCAACAAACAGGTAGGACAAGTTCAGCTTTGCCCGCAGCTCATCTAGCAGGTTAATAACGCCAGCTTGGATGGAAACGTCCAAAGCAGAAACCGGCTCATCAAGCACCAGTAACTTCGGCTGAACTGCCAAGGCACGCGCGATACCAATACGCTGGCGCTGACCGCCTGAGAAGTTGCGCGGATACCGATTGACGTGAGCAGGCTCTAGACCCACCATCTCCATCAGTTCTTTAACGCGCGGCTCAATATCCGCTTTCTTCCACCCCGCATACTTCAAAGGCTCGGCAATAATATCGAACACCGGCATACGCGGATCGAGGGAAGCCATCGGATCTTGGAATACGACCTGGAGATCTGTGCGCACCCGCTTGCGATCAGCTTTCGTCATATTCTCGGTATTTTCGCCAAGAACGACGATCTTTCCTTCCAGCGGCTTGACCAGGTTAAGCACTTCCATCAGGGTGGTCGTCTTACCGGAACCAGATTCACCGACCAAACCCAGGGTTTCACCGGCACGAATATCTAACGAAATGCCATCGACAGCATGTACCGTTCCCACCTGATGGCGGAATACCGAGCCTTTCATCAGCGGGAAATGCTTCTTCATGTTCTCAATGCGCAGTACCTCTTCGCGTTCTTCACGCGTCGTACCGTCAAAGGGCGGAAGGATCGCATCGGGCAGCGGATAAATATCAATGTACTTCTTCGATTCATCACGAATCTCATGCGCACGGATACATGCCACCTGGTGCGGCACCCCCGGAGAGTCATTCTTAACTTGCGTCAGCTCCGGCTCGCCATCCAAACATTCCCGCACTGCAACTGGGCAGCGGGCAGCGAAAGGGCATCCTGTCTGCTCATAAAGCATTGAAGGCGGATTGCCTTCCACCACGGCAAGCTGGGTTTCTTTGCGCGAATCCAAACGCGGCAAGGAACCAAGCAGACCAATCGTGTACGGCATTGCCGAGTGATAGAAAATCTCGTCTACTGATCCGCGTTCCACCACACGACCGGCGTACATCACCGCAACTTTATCAGCGATACCAGCAACCACACCGAGATCGTGGGTAATCATAATGACGGCAGCACCCGTCTCCCGCTGCGCTTTGCGCAATACATCGAGAATCTGCGCCTGAATCGTCACATCCAAAGCAGTCGTCGGCTCATCAGCAATAATTAAATCTGGATTGTTGGCAATAGCCATAGCGATCATGGCTCGTTGGCGCATACCACCAGAAAACTCGTGTGGGAAAGCCCGAACGCGGATCTCTGGATTCGGGATACCAACCGTATCGAGTAGCTCAATTGCACGCTTACGGGCGTCCTCATCGGAGATCTTAGAATGCGCCTGCAAGGCCTCGATGATCTGATCGCCAATGGTGTACACAGGAGTCAATGCCGAAAGCGGATCCTGGAAAACCATCGCAATCGTCTTGCCACGGATCTTCGACATGTACGAATCGCGCTTGCCTAAGATCTCCGTGCCGTAGACCTTTACCGATCCTTCGATCCGGGCCGAAGGATCAAGCAATCCCATAATAGACATTGAGGTTACGGACTTACCCGAGCCGGATTCACCCACGATACCGAGCACTTCACCGGCATTCACCGACAGGTTTACGCCGCGCACCGCATGTACGATGCCATCTTCAGAGGGGAAACGAACGTGCAGATCGGTTACCTCAACAACCGGCACACCTGGCTTCGGCTCCGGTAACGGATCATTGTGCTCACGCGAACGGGTTTTCTTCATCGTCGTCTTCTTCGTTTCGGTGGTTTCCTTACCTGCCATTATGCTTTGCCTCCCCCAGCTTTCGAGGACGGATCCAATGCATCGCGCAGACCGTCACCCACGAAGTTCACAGATACCAGCATGACGACGAGCACGAGTGCTGGTGGGAGGAACAACCACGGATGCGTCAGCGCAGCAGATTGCCCTAAACCAATGAGCGAGCCCAGTGACACCTGCGGATCCTTCACACCAAATCCGAAGTAGGACAGTGACGTCTCTGACAACACGGCTGAGGCCACGCCCAAGGTGAAATCAATAATCAACAGCGAGGAGATATTCGGCAAGATATGGCGCGTAATGATCGTGTACGACGGAACGGACATATACTTCGCAGCCGAAACATAATCCAGCGATTTGACCGCCATCGTCAGCGAGCGAACCACACGAGCGGTAAGCATCCAGCCAAAACCAGCCAGTAGCAAAACGAACAAGAACACGCCCGACTTTTGCGTACCAAAGCGGTTAGAAATAATAGCGATCATCAAGAAGGACGGCACGACGAGCATCAAATCAATAATCCAGGTGGCAACCCGATCAATCCACCCGCCGAAGTACGCCGCTGCAGAGCCAAATAGCGCTGCCCATCCCGTCTGGATCAAGGCCACCGCGAAGCCGATAACAATGGACTTACGCAGACCTTCCAGCGTCATTGCAAACATATCGCGACCGCGCTTATCGGTACCAAACCAATGCACCGAATCCGGTTCAACGAGATAGACACCTCGGTCACGTTCCATGAATGACCAGTGAGAGAACATTGGACCGAAGATCGCCAATGCCAAAATCAAAATCAGACCGATAACGCCCAGGACAGCCGTGCGGTTACGCCAGAATCGGCGTGCCACGATCTGCCGACGTGAGTAACGCTTCATCTTGGCATTGCGCTGGGTTACCTGGTTTGCGAGTTCTTGACGAACTGCTTCCAATTGCGTTGCATCCGCCATCGGGGATAGCTGCTTGTGTACGACAAGCTCTTCTTCAGGAGTGCTGTGTGCCATTAGGAAACCCTCACTCTCGGATCGACGGCTGCAATCAAAACATCAGAGAGGAATGCTCCACTCAAGGTTGCGACGCCCGAGAAGGCGACGACCGCCACTGTGCCACTGATATCTTGCTGCTGGATCGTATTCACGCCATAGATACCCATGCCTTCCCAGCCAAAGACCTGTTCGGTGACGGCGGCACCGAGCACGAGGCCGGTGATACCGAAGGCGAAGTAGGTCGCGATCGGGATGAGCGAGGTGCGTAGCGCATGCTTGCGGATCGCAGTGCTAAAGCGCAGGCCCTTGGCACGCGCCGTGCGCACATAATCCGCGCCCAACGTATCGAGCATGAGGTTGCGCTGATAGCGCGAGTACGTTGCCAAGCCGCCAGCCGAAATTGCAATCGTCGGCAGCAACAAGTGCTGGAGTCGATTCAGAAGCTGCGGGAAGAAACCGTCTGGCGGAATAGCCGAGATCGGCCCAATGAACTCAAAGAATTTGATGTCGAAGGTGGTATTGATCCACACCGCCATCATCTGCAAACACACCGCAATAACCATTGACGGCGTGGAGATAATAAGCATCGCAACGATCGTGATAATGCGATCCGGGATGGAGTACTGGTGAACAGCCGCCCACGCACCGATGGACACGCCACCGACAATGCCGATGAAGAAACCCAGGAACACGAGCTGGAGGGAAAGCAAAATACGGTTAGAGACTTGCTCATTAACCGAAGCACCCAGTGGGGAGGTTCCCCAATCCCAATGACCAAATACCATTCCCAGCCAATTGGTGTAGCGCTCAAGAATTGGCATTTGCGGATTGATATTCCATCCGTTCAACCGCGCATCAACCGATTGGACAACCTCAAGATAGGTTTTGTTGCCCATCTTGGTCAGCTCGTTTTCAATCAGCATTGACCGCGGATCTAGCTGAGTACCAGCTAGGAAGTACGCAATAGTCACTGCAACTGCCAGTAGAATCACATAATTCAGCAGTCGCCGTAAAAGATATTTTGTCATGCGAGGCTTTCTCCCGTTCGACACCCGGCGCCTCGCTGGACGTTCGGATGTCGGTCTGTGTCTAGATGCAATAGATATAGTCTCTTCTGCTGTGGAAGTCTATACCGGAACGGAATTCGATTGCACTTCAGTAAGACTATTTTTACTAATTCTTTGCTCAAGATCACCTATTCACCAAATCCATTGGGCAAGTATCACATTTCGAGACTCGAATTCATTTACCCGTGCGAACTAGGCTAATTACCGTGCGTATCGTGAATCTTCTTGCCGACGGACCCCAGGATTATATGGCGATAGATCGTCTCCAACGTTACCTCCATCACGAGGTATCCCGTCATCGCGAACCAGATACCTTGATCGTCTGGGAGGCTGATCACGTCTTTACGGCCGGACGCCGAACTGCCGACGCCGATATTCCCCATACCGATCTCCCCGTCATCCGTATGGATCGTGGCGGTTCTGTAACGTATCACGGCCCTGGTCAACTCGTTATCTACCCCATCGTTTCCGTCCAGCCACCAGCAGATGTTGTACGTTTTGTTCGCCGTACTGAAGAGGCCATCATGGCGGCGCTACGCCTCGGCTACCAGCTTGATACCGCCCAAGTTGCCGGCCGTTCCGGCGTATGGATACTGCAAAAGCAGCAGCAAGACGCGAAAATCTGTGCTATCGGAATAAAATTCGCAGACAATACCACCATGCATGGGATGGCCTTGAACGTCAGCACTGATCTAGCTCATTTCCAGCGAATTATTCCGTGTGGGCTAGCCGACGCAGGCGTCACTTCCCTGGTGCAACTCGGAATATCGACCTCACTTACGGCTGCCGCCGAGTATCTCATCCCACAGCTATCTCAGGTCTACGCCCCGCTCCAACAGCGAACGCACGAGGATCTGACAATCGCCTCGCCGCAATCTATCTCACAATTATGGGCGGCCGCTCACCGTCATCCGCTCAATCTTCCTAACGCCACCGGCACGCCCTGGCATCCGCATACCGTTTCTGACTATCGGGAGGAACAATGACTATGGACCCGCGCACCGCGCAAACTCCCACCCCTGGCTCGCGCCCACTGTTACGCATTGAACAACGCAACGCCCAAACCCCCATCGAGAACAAGCCCTCATGGATCAAAACAACCGCAACCGTCGGCAAAGAATACGAAGATATGCGCAACCGCGTGAACGCCGCCTCGCTGCACACGGTATGCAAGGAAGCCAATTGCCCAAATATCTACGAGTGCTGGGAGGATCGGGAAGCGTCATTCCTTATCGGTGGCGATATTTGTACCCGACGTTGCGATTTCTGCTTTATTAAGACCGGCAAGCCCACCTCCTACGACACCGACGAACCACGCCGGATCGCCGAATCAGTGCGGGAAATGAAGCTCAATTACGCCACCATTACCGGAGTGACCCGCGACGATCTGGCCGATGGGGCCTCCTGGTTGTATGCCGAAACCTGCCGACTTATCCATCAGACCTGCCCGAATACTGGCGTTGAGCTCCTCATTGACGATATGCGCGGTGGCGCACCGGCCTTGGTTCAAGTATTTGAATCGCGCCCCGAGGTGCTTGCCCACAATCTCGAAACCGTTCCTCGTATCTTCAAAAAGATTCGACCAGCTTTCCGATACGATCGCTCACTTGATCTGATCGCTTTTGCCTCCGAGCACGATCTCATCACCAAATCCAATCTCATCCTCGGCATGGGAGAAACGACCGACGAGATTATCGCCGCTATGCAGGATTTACGCGAGGCTGGTTGCGATATTCTCACCATCACGCAGTATCTACGCCCCTCTGCTTTCCATCACCCTATTGATCGGTGGGTCAAACCAGAAGAGTTCGTGGAGCTGTCGAAGATCGGATACGAGATGGGATTTGCCGGTATTATGGCCGGCCCCTTGGTGCGCTCTTCATATCGTTCCGGTGCGTTATGGGCGCGGGCCATGCGGCACAAGGGCTGGCCGATTCCTCAGCATCTGAACGCCGTCGGAGGGGACGCAGATAAACCGTTGATTGCTCGTCAAGAAGCGCGCAATATCATTAACCGCGGTTGCTGAATCATTAATCGCGGTTACTAAAACAGGAGGGTTAGTTTTCCTCATCCCGACGTTTTACGGTAGTACCCAACCCGTACATGGAAAGGTGAGGAAAACTTCCTGTAGCGTTTCTCGCTACTGCCTGACCTATACCCCGAGAAATAGCTGTCTACTATTTATTAGCGTCCCGTTATTGGAGGCTCTGCTCATTTTCGGCGCTCAGCTCGGCAAACATTCGCCGGATCTGCTGACGATCAGGTTTGCCACCGGAATTCGTCGGGAAATTATCTACCACCATCATCACACGCGGCACCTTGTATCGAGCGAGCGAGCGCAATGCATATTCTTGAACCTCGGCAAGGGACGCAATAGCACTACCTGTTTTCATGACGAATACCGCCGCAACAGTTTCTCCCCAGCGCTCATCCGGCACGCCAAGAACAACACAGTCACGCACCCCAGGCATGGCGAGCAGGACCTCTTGGATCTCTTCGGCGTTAATCTTTATTCCGCCGGAAATAATCACATTCGAGATTCGGCCCGTCACCCACATCATGCCGGCCTCGTCCACCCGGACCAAATCCCCAGTATGCAACCACGACCCCGAAAAATGAGCGGCTGAGGCTTCGTCGTTATGCCAATACGATCCGACCACGCTTGGCCCGCGCACCCACAGCTCCCCTTCTGAGCTAAGTTCTCCAGTATCATCAACAACTTTGGCTTCAATATGGGCAAAGGGGCGCCCGATAGATCCGGCATAATCCGGCAAATACTCTGCAGGCAGATACGTGCCAGAAGCAGCGATCTCCGTCATCCCCCACACCGTTAACGGCTCAAATCCCCGTCGAGCTAATTCCTGCAATAGTGGCGCGGGAACCGGAGCACCCCCTAATAACGCCAGACGGAATACCGGCAGATGCGCCCGATCAAATTCCGGAATCTGTAGCAGCTCCCGCCACATCGTCGGCACACCAAACATGACGGAAACACGATGGCGAGCTAGTGACTCCACCAATGCTGGCGGATCAAACTCTCGGCAGATGACAAGGGTGCCACCATGTGAAAAAAGATCTAAAGTTGCCCCATTAAAACCACCGATATGGGTCATGGGCGCGGCCACGGCAATGGTATCCCGCGAGCTGTATTCAAATCCCTCCCGGAAATTGCGCGAGGCCCACCATAAGTGTTCGTGGCTAAGTTCAACGGCCTTATGCACCCCAGCCGAACCCGAGGTCAGGAAGATAACCGCCGGCCCTTCTGGATAATTGCGCGAGTTGAGCGCCGAAGCGCCCGCCGGATCAATCGTAATGAATCGTCCGGTATGAGCCTCAATAGCAGCAGACCACGAGTAAAATCCTGCCGCAATTGCCTGCGCGGTAGCTGGCGACTGCTCATCGTCATCAATGACGAAATGCATGAGCGTTCCGCTTGATTCAAAAGGCCCACCATCGGCCAGTTCTGCCTCCAGGATGACCACTCGCGGGGCACAGAAATCAATAATGCGCTGATGATCGCTGCGGGTAAGCCGGTAAGAAATCGGTACAAACACTGCGCCGAGACGCGCGCACCCAGCATGTAACAGCATGTGGTACGGCGAATTGTGCGAGATCAGCATGACCCGATCACCTTGGCATACCCCAACTGAGGCCAGCAATTGCGCGATCTTTCGGCTCGTAATAGCCGCCTCACGGACGCTGATCTCTCGCGATCCGTAGTGAATCGCGATGCGTTGCGGGTGAGCATGGGCCGCGCGGTCAAGCGCGTGGGCCGCGTTAAAGATCGGCTTCTTAGACACCTGCCCAGTACCCTTCTAGGGCGCGAGATAGATCAAGAATGTCAGAAAAGGCCGATAGCTCACGGGCGGCATGCATCGATAGCAGCGGCACCCCGACGTCAACCGTCGTTATTCCGAGTCGGGTGGCTGTAATGTGCCCGATAGTCGATCCGCATGAGACGTCGTTGTGCGAAACGAATTCTTGGCTGGCAATCTGCGCCCAATAACACGCGCGCAACCATAGCGCACTGCCTTGAGATTCAGTGGCATAGCGCTGGCTGGCATTAATCTTCAGCATCGGGCCGCTGCCCAAGACTGGCTGATGCTCAGGGTCGTGCTTTTGCGGGCGGTTGGGGTTGATACTATGGCCCGCGTCGGCGGAAATGCATGACGATAGCGCCATCATCCGCACAAACCGCTCATCCCCATGATCCTGCGGATATAAGTGGACGGCTAGGCGACGCAAAACCGATTCTAGGAAGGGGCCCGCCGCACCTGCAAAGGTTTCTGATCCGACTTCTTCATGATCGAAGGCGACGAAAATCTGAATATCGTGCGATGATTCGCTGGAGGATTGCCCTAAGAACGCGCGCAAAGCGGCATAAACCGAGGATAAATTATCCTGCCGAGCACCTGCCACGAAATCCGTCCCATCTGGACCGCCGAATTGGCGCGGCGCACTAGCTTCATAGGCAAAGAGATCGCCTGCCGCAACGCGCTGCGGGTCAACCTCGGCCTGTGCGCAGATGTATTCCATAATGTCATGTTCTCCGCAAGCCCAGATTGGCTTGTAATCGCGCTGCGCAGAGAGCTTGAGGGTGGAGTTCTGTTCGCGATCTAAATGTGGGGCCAACTGCGGGATGACCATACACGGATCAGTACGAACTAAATGGGTCGTCCCGTCAATCTCCGTTAATAATCCAGCGATCCCCAGATCGCGGTTGAGCCAGGAGTTAAGGAGCGGGCCACCGTAGACTTCCACGGCAACCTGGCTGAATCCATAGGCACTTGCCGATACCGGTTTGAGGCGAAAAGTAGGAGAATCTGTGTGCGATCCAACAATACGAAATCCGGTGTAATCGGTGACTTCTGATATTCGCCAGGCAATGACTGATCCACCGCGTTGAATATATCCTCGATCATGCCCCGCCCAGGCTTCGCACTCGTCTTGCTGGGTATATCCTGCATTTGCAAGCTGGCGAGTTAGTACATCAGCAGCGTGGAATGACGTCGGTGATTGGGAAAGAAAAGACAAATATTCACTTACCTGGTTACACACGCCTTTCAGTCTAGGACCGATAACCGTGATTGTCGATTGCCGACTAATAGCGATTGACTCTCATTATCAAATTAAGTAGGCGACCCGCCTATCAAACCTTCAGACGCCCTGCCCTATACCTCTCACCCAACCCAAGGTTTCCGTCTACCCAACTTACGCAGAACCTGATTACCCAGGAAGAATCGACATATGAGGACGCACTACACGAGCCAATATAAGAAATCAGCATAAGAACTCTACAGAATCCTATGACGAGAGCTCTACGAGACCTAAGGGTGTAGCGAGTGCCCAGACCCGCCGCGGATCTAAACCCCACTACCCTCAGCCACAGCCAACGTCAGTTCATTCCATATTTGGCAGGTAATAAATAGAACTATACTCATCGCCTCAACAGGCGCGCCCTTCAACAAAACAATAGCCAGCAGCATTAACAAAAAGCACCGACGGCAAGGTATCGACACCCCACAGCCACACATCAACAACTAGCTTGCACGCAACAGCTACCTAGCTCACCCAGTGCGTCGTTAACGTATATTAATTTCGCTCTGCACCCATATCGCGCACAAAAGCACGCTGCGCCGGATTCTCAATAGATCCTTCGTCGTAATGTTCCTTGACGAAATCAATCGCTTCTTGCGGATCCATTCCATCCATCACACCGATAATTGCGAGCGCGGTTCCAGTGCGCCCCACTCCGCCACCACACACGATTTCCACTCGCTCATGGGCAGCTCGCTGCCACGCATCGCGCAACACATCGCGCGCATGGGAGGCACGACGCGGGAGGCGATAATCCGGCCAATCAATCGTGATCGTCTGCGCCGCATCCCCCGTAACCCCAGGGCGACCATATTTCGATCCAACCCCAGTGGTCAGGACGATACACAGGGAAGCATGTTCATCAACCGGCGTGCGCCATGACCGCCCACGGATACGACGCCCGGAAGGAAATTCGACAACACCAGGGCCATGCTCCCACTGTTTCATCTATATCCCTCCGGCTTAGGCTTACCTACTTAACGCCTTTTACCGTACCAACCGAGCAATTGCCAAGGCGAACCTTCTCCCCCTATTTTCATGTTTATAGCGCAATCTCA
This sequence comes from Trueperella sp. LYQ143, assembly GCF_046599595.1. Taxonomy (NCBI): domain Bacteria; kingdom Bacillati; phylum Actinomycetota; class Actinomycetes; order Actinomycetales; family Actinomycetaceae; genus Trueperella; species Trueperella sp. LYQ143. The sequence continues at coordinate 89,704 of NZ_JBKIWR010000001.1, forward strand.
CATTGCCACCCCAAGAAAAATTAGTTTTTCGCCACATACCGAAAAGAAATTCGATAATCTTGAAGTCAAGAGATCGCGTTCTGGAAGATCACAGGAGATTACCGTGGCACGGATCATTTACACCCATACTGACGAAGCCCCCATGCTGGCTACCGCTTCACTCCTTCCTATCATTGACGGCTTTGCCGCATTAGCCAATATTGACGTTGAGATTCGCGATATTTCGCTGTCTGGACGTATCATCGCAGCCTTCTCCGATCGGCTACCTCCCGAGCTAGCCCAGCCTGACGCGCTCGCAGAACTCGGCGAAATGACTGCCTCCCCACTGGCCAATATCATCAAGCTGCCAAATATTTCCGCTTCGGTACCACAACTCAAGCGGGCCATCGCAGAACTACAAGAACACGGCTACCCACTGCCGGATTACCCTGAAGATCCCAGCACTGACGAAGAACGCGAAATCCGTCGGCGCTATGACGCAGTAAAAGGTTCTGCCGTCAATCCAGTGCTGCGCGAAGGAAATTCGGATCGTCGCGCGCCCATTGCCGTAAAGAACTACGCTCGGAAGAATCCACACCGGATGGGAGCGTGGTCACCAGAATCTCGCACCCGCGTCGCCACTATGACCAGCGGTGACTTCCGCTCCAGCGAAACCTCTATCATCTGCGATACCGACGATACGCTGCGCATTGTATTCGTCGGTGCAGACGGAGAAAAACTATTGCGTGACGGTATTCCGGTCGGGCGCGGTGACGTGGTTGATTCTGCCACCATGAATGTTGTCGCTCTCGATGAATTCCTCGCCGAGCAGGTACGCGCAGCCCGCGAAGAAAACCTCCTCTTATCGGTTCATCTCAAAGCCACCATGATGAAAGTATCCGATCCGGTTATCTTCGGTCACGCTGTTCGCGCCTATTTCGCTTCAACCTTTGCAACCTACGGCGAGCGCATTGCCGCCCTAGGCCTGAGCGCAAACGACGGGCTTGGCTCGATCTTATCTGGGCTGACCGCCACTGAGGGTAATGAGGATATTCTCGAATCCTTCCACAATGAACTAGCGCGCGGCCCGCAACTATCAATGGTGAACTCTGATCGCGGAATCACCAACTTGCATGTGCCGTCGGACGTCATCGTTGACGCCTCCATGCCAGCTATGATTAAGAATGGCGGGCACGTATGGGGGCCAGACGGGCAACCCGGTGACACCATCGCCGTCATCCCTGACTCCTCTTACGCTGGGGTGTACCAGGTCGTTATTGCAGACTGCCAGCGCCACGGCGCATTTGACCCAACGACGATGGGCACTGTTCCGAATGTGGGCCTCATGGCGCAGAAAGCTGAAGAATACGGCTCGCACGATAAGACCTTCATCGCCGAATCTGCCGGACGCATCGAAGTGCGCAGCTCAGATGGTAGCGTCCTGCTCTATCAGGACGTCGCAGCCGGTGACATCTACCGCACCTGTATCGCCAAGATTGATCCAATCCGCGATTGGGTATCACTCGCTGTTCGACGCGCACGCATTAGCGAAACGCCAGCGATTTTCTGGCTCGATCCACTCCGCGAACACGACCAGCGTATTCGCGAGCACGTTGAACGATTCCTCGCTGATGAGGATACCGACGGGCTAGAGATCTCGATTATGTCCCCTGAAGAGGCCACGCAAGCAACCGTTGATCGGGTGCGGCGCGGAGAAAATACGATCTCCGTCACCGGAAACGTCTTGCGTGACTATCTCACAGATCTATTCCCCATTATGGAGCTGGGCACCTCAGCCAAGATGCTCTCCGTTGTTCCGCTCATGGCCGGTGGCGGCTTGTTTGAAACTGGCGCCGGCGGTTCCGCCCCCAAGCATGTGGAGCAGCTCATCACAGAAAACCATCTGCGCTGGGATTCCCTCGGCGAATTCCTGGCTCTGGCCGAATCCTTGCGCCATTTAGCTCGCACCTGCAATCAGCCAGATGCGCAGGTCCTTGCCGATGCGCTAGATCGCGCCACCGAACGGGTTTTGAATGACGGACGCTCCCCACAGCGGCGCACCGGCGAACCAGATACCCGATCCTCGCATGCCTGGCTGGCAATTTACTGGGCTGACGAGCTGGCCAAGCAAACCGATAATCATGCGCTTGGTGCGATGTTCTCTCTTATCTCATCCGAACTGAACAGCAAGGCAGAGACGATCAATGCGGAGCTGTTGGCCGCACAAGGGAAACACTCAGGGATCACCGGCTACTACCATCCTGATCCCCAGGAGCTTGCCCGTGCAATGCGCCCATCAGCGACGTTGAACACCATCATTGATCGAATGCGAGCCTGCCGTAGGGGCAAGGCCTAAAGGCTAAAAGATCCCGTGCATAACCTCGGTGCATGAAGCAAGGGTGGATAGGGCAACCGTATATTGACCCGTAACCTCCATTGGCAATATACGGTTGGATATTATCGACGGTCGCTGTGTGGATACGAGATTAATCGTGACTGTGCGCGATTAATCGTTGCGCACAGCGGCCGTTGATTGCCGAATGACGAGATCTGCCGCCACGGCTTCGACCTGCCCAATCTTCTCCCCATCAATAGCACTGGTCATCGTTCGCACGACAGCTTTCGCCAGGCGTTCAAAGTCTTGATGAATAGTGGTCAACGGCGGCACGAGATGGCTAATACCAGGAATATCGTCAAAACCAATAATTGATACATCCTGTGGGACGCGCAATCCAGCCTCATGCAAGGCACGGATGGCCCCCATAGCCAATACGTCATTCGCCGCGAAAATTGCCGTCGGCGCGTCCTGGGCGAAAAGCTGTTCAACGGCCTGATAGCCGGTGACCGCATCCCAACCGCCACCGCAGGAATACTGCGTGGAGATACCCGCGTCGTTCAACGCATTGCGCCAGGCTTCTTTGCGGCACACTGCCTCATACCACTCTTGCGGGCCTTCAATATGTGCGATCTTCCGATGTCCCAAATCCAGTAAATGTTGCATTGCTTGCCGCACGGCACTGACCTGATCGACGCATACGCTCACTTGACCGGCATTAATATTTACTGGCTGGGCGGCAACCACAATAACCGGAACGTTGATATTGTGCAGGGCTTCAATTCCGCCAGCAACCTCAAATGGCGCAATAACGATGAGTGCCTCCACCGCTAGAGAGAGCAGATGGTCGCACGCTTCTTCCAAGGAGGCCGCATCCCAGTTCAGCATGGGGGCCACACCTGTAAAATATCCGGCACGGCGTACTGCCACTTCAATTGCCATCAGTATCGACGAGGGGCCATACGCTGGCTCAGCCGAAGAAATGATCCCGATGATTCCAGAACGGCTCGTCACAAGCGCACGCGCCACTGAGTTACGGCGGTAGCCTAAGGTTGCGATGGCCTGCTCTACCGCTTCGCGCGTATGTGGAGCAACTTTATCCGATCCATTTAGCACTCGTGAGACAGTCTGATGAGAAACTCCGGCCAATTTCGCTACATCCATCATCCCAGGTGGACGTCCTTTAGCTTTCACGATGCTCGGCCTTCCTTCCGTTCTCATTCGGCGTTCCCACGCACTGTGATCGTACTGAAGTTATTAACAATTCTGTATTAACTATATCGGTGCGGGTACGCACCGCGTGGCTTGCTCGCCATCATTGCGCGTACCCGCACCTCAAAGGAGAGAAATTGCTTAGAGTTTTATGCTCCTTGCATTTATGGTTGTGACTCCTCATAAGCACCGACGGCTTCAGTGCTTTCGACGAGTCCGTCGGACTGCGCATCGCTACCACGTAGCGCTCGTTTATTCGCCGCAGTAGTAATACCGCGCTGAATCAAAACGAACAGCAGCAAGAGCAGACCAGTAATAATCGTCGTGGCTTCTGGATTGACTGAACCGTCACGGATGATGATGAGGTTCATCGTGGCGTAGACCAAAGCACCAACAACAGAGCCAAGGACGTAACCGTATCCACCCGTAATAATCGTTCCACCAATAACAGCAGCCGCAACTGCGCTGAGCTCCCATCCTTGACCCAGGATGTTTTGCCCCTTACCCACTGCGGAAACGAAGACAACGGCAGAGGCGCCAGCCAACGTACCCGACAACAGGTAGATCGATGATAGTGCTCGTCCCGAGCGCAGACCCATGAGGTTCGCTGAGTCTTTGGCGGGAGCACCCATTGCGTAGATCGTCCGACCCGTTAGCGTGCGGTGCATAACCAGGTAGATCACTGCAACCACCAGGATGCTGAGGAAGAAACCTACCGAGATCTTCAGATCTTGATTCTTTGGACCGTCGTACAGCATGATCTTCGTCGCGATCAATCGCAGACCATACTCTTTATCCATAACGATCGGCTTGGAGGAGATCATCGCTGCAATACCTTGCGCCAGATACATTGTGGCAAGGGTCGCGATAAATGGCTGCATATCGAAGTATCGGATCAATGTACCAGACAGCAGACCACATACTGTGCCAATACCGATCATGACCACAACGACCACAATCCACGGTATTCCCTTATTTGCCATCGTTGCACCGACGACCGAGCTCAAGGCGATAATTGCACCGATTGAGAGGTCGATGCCGCCAGTGAGAATCGGAATCGTCATTGCCACGGCGAGCAAAATCAGATAGGCGTTGTCATTGAGCAACGAGGAAATGGTACGCGGCGTGAAGAAGTTGCCGTACACGACGTGCCCAACAATGAAGATACCTACGAACACTGCCAAAGCCACATAGGTTGGCAACTTAGGCATATTCTGAACGGTCCACGACCACGTCACATTTGACTTGTGCGGAGCTTTATCTGCTGAAGTCTTTTGCTGCTTACGCATCGTTTGCTCCTCCTTCCCCACTCGTCACTGCGGCAGGTGTAGCGGGTTCATCCCCTGCGACATCCAGATGCTTGCCTGCTTGACGCTCCGGCGCCTTTTCTACATGTTTCTCAACTGGCTGCGGATTCTTCTTCTTCCGCATGTCAATGAGCTTACCCAGCAAGGACGATTGCAATACGCATACGAGGATGACGATGAGCGCCTTGAACGCTGGCGTTGCAGCATTGGGAATACCCAGCCACACAATCGTCTTGCCCAGCATGGCAATAATCATTGCGCCCAGGTAGGAACCCAACATCGAGAAACGACCACCCAACAAGGAGGTGCCACCGATAACGACAGCCAAAATAGCGTCCATCTCGTTTGACATACCCGTATTCGCAGGCTCGACACGCATCACGTTACCGACGGAGAAGATACCTGCCATACCGGCCAGCATTGCCGAGATGATGTAGACCGAGAAGATGATCCGCTTGGGTTGGATGCCCGCCATGCGGGAGGCTTCCATATTCAAACCGACGGCCTCAATCTGCGTTCCCAAGGCGGTACGACGCATGAGCACTGCCACCAAGACAACGATCAAGGTAGCCAGCAACCAGGCAACCGGCAAGCCGAGGACGCGACCGTTGACGATCCATGCGAAGGCATCGTTTTGTGCGGCGACGTTCTGACCAGAGGTAATCACCTTGGCAATACCACGCCCAGCGAGCATCATAATCAGCGTCGTGATGAAGGCTTGCAGGCCAACAACTGCGACCAACATGCCATTCCATACGCCGATAAGCGCCGACACCCCCAGGGCTAAAGCGACGGCGGTAATTGCTCCACCGACACCGCTACCTGAACTGTTCAAGAAGGACATCGACACGGCACCCGCAACAGCCATCACCGCACCAACGGACAGATCAATACCAGCCGTTGAGATAACGAAGGTCATGCCGGTAGCGATCATCAAATAGGGGGCAGAGTCGCGAAGCACATCAACTAGCGGCCCAGTGAATGCCCCGTCAGACAATCCGATCTGCAAGAACCGTGGATCCTTGATAGCGCAAATCGCGATCAGGAGTACCAGGGCAACGACCGTGAACATCATCCGTCGGTCAATCTTGATGGGACGCGCCATACGCGAGACTTTCTGTGTTTCTTTGCTCATTGCGCTACCTCCCCACCGGCAATAACCGCAACGACGTCAGCCTGCTGGAGATCCGCAGTATTATCCAATTGCGCAATCTGCTTGCGATCGCGCATGACCGTTACTCGGTTCGATACCCGCAATACTTCCTCCATCTCACCGGAGATGAAGATGATCGACATGCCATCGTTTGCTAAATCGTGGACCGTGTTCATGATTTCCGTCTTTGCCGAAATATCAATACCACGGGTCGGTTCATCGAGAATCATGATCTCCGGATTCGTTGCCAACCAGCGAGCAAGCAGTACTTTTTGCTGATTACCGCCAGAGAGCGAACCAACCGGAGTACGCCAGCTAGGAGTCTTGATTCCGAGCGCCTTAATGAAACGCTCCGAAATCTCATTGGCTTCTGAGGTCGGGATCTTCTTCATCCATCCCCGAGTTGCCTGCAATGCAATCGTGATGTTATCCCGAACAGATAGTGCGGCAATCACGCCTTCGTCACGACGGTTCTCCGTTGAATATGCCACTCCCTGCTTGAGTGAGGTCAGTGGGGAGCTTTGCTTGAGCGCCTTACCGTTGAGCGTGACCGAACCAGAATCGGCCTTATCTGCACTGAAAATGAGACGGGCAACTTCCGTGCGGCCAGAACCGAGCAATCCGGCGAAGCCCATAATCTCACCACGACGAACCTCAAAGTTCACCGGATTGACCATACCCTTACGTCCCAAGTCAACGATTGCCAACTTCGTGGGGGCATCCTTGGCAACGTTGGTAAGTTTCTTCTCTCCGATTAGGCCCGCAGATTTCTCCTGGCCGATCATCATAGAGATCATCTTTCCGCGCGGCATATCCTCAATCACACCTTCACCAATGAAGCGACCATTGCGCAACACGGTGATACGGTCGGAGATCTCATAGACCTGATCGAGGAAGTGCGAAACGAAGAGGATTGCCACCCCTTGATCGCGCAACCGGCGGATGATGTCGAAGAGACGCTCAACCTCGTTCGTATCCAAGGATGACGTCGGTTCGTCCAGAATAAGGACGCTGGCATTAACAACGGTGGCGCGCGCAATCGCGATGAGCTGCTGGACTGCTAGCGAAACGCTAGACAGCGGCGCTTTGACGTTGAGATCTTCTAGCCCAACCTGCTTCAGCGCTTCATGCGCTTTGCGGAACGTAGACTTCCAATTAATGCCGAGGATGCCGCGATCTTCGCGGCCAAGCATGATGTTCTCTCCAATGGAGAGATTCGCCGAAAGATTAACTTCTTGGTACACCGTGGCGATACCGGCCTGTTCGGCTTCGCCCGGACCATTAAAACGACAGCGCTTACCATTGACCAAAACTTCGCCCGCATCTGGACGATACACGCCCGTCAAGGACTTAATCAGAGTGGACTTTCCAGCACCGTTTTCTCCCATGATGGCGTGAACTTCGCCGGGGAACAGTCGGAAATTAACTCCGTCTAGTGCCTTAACACCAGGGAATTCAATAGAGATTCCCGTCATTTGGACGATTGGCTGCGCTTGCTTTACAGCAACTTTGCTGTCTTTATCTTGCATCTCGCACTCCGTACCCGAGGGGGCAACACTGCCCACAAAATAGGGCTAGGGGGCGGGGTAGAGACTCTACACCCTCCCCCTAGCCAGCAGAGATTTTATTGCGCTCGCCGATTAGAACGGACGGGTGCTGATAACCTTCTCAGCATCAGCCTTCTCGAAGGACGCCGACTTAACGATGATGTGCTTCTCAACCGTCTCACCAGCCACGGCCTTCTTCACTGCGTCAACAACTTCCTTACCGAAGATCGGGTTGTACTCGATGACGTAGGAGAGCTTGCCAGCGATCAATGCTTCCAGAGCTGGCTTGGTGCCGTCGATGGTGATGATGTTGATGTCACCCTCCGGCCCCGGCTTCAGACCCTTAGCTTCGACAGCCTGGATAGCACCAAGGCCCATCTCGTCGTTCTGAGCGAAGATAACCTGAATATCGTTCTTGTACTTATCGAGCAGACCTTCGGTAACGGTCTTGCCTTCTTCAGTGGACCAGTTTGCCGACTGCTTCTCGAGGACCTGGATCTTCGAGCCCTTCACAGCCTCATCCCAGCCTTGGTTGCGGTCGTTAACCACCGACAGACCAGCCGGACCTTCAAGAACGATTGCCTTTGCACCGTTGGGGTACTTGGCAACTGCCCACTCGCCAGCCGACTTACCAGCATCGATGTTCGACGGGCCGATGTGGGAGGTGTACAGCGAGTCATCATCTGGCTCGATACCACGATCAACGAGGATAACCGGAATTTCGGCTTCCTGAGCTTCCTTCAGCGAGGCTTCCCAACCAGTTGCTTCCGTTGCAGACAAGACGATTGCGTCTACGCCTTCATCAACGAAGGAAGCGAAAGCCTGGAGCTGCTTCTGCTGATCGTTGTTCTGCGTCGGAGCATACTTAAGATCAATGCCAGCTTCCTTGAATGCCGACTGAATATCGTTTTCGTTCGCCGTGCGGAAGCCGCCTTCCGGACCCACAGCAACGAAGCCGACCGTCAGCTTCTTGCCACCATCATCGGAACTCTGAGACGAGCTCGATCCGGTGTCATTCTTTTCACCACCCTCGGACTTATCGCCGGAGCAACCTGCGAGCATTGCACCAGACAGGGCGATTGCCGCTACACCACTAAAGAGCTTGCGGAACTTCGAACTCTTCATCAAATTCTCCTCATTGTATTCATTCACCCGGACCCCGATGTCCCGGTGATCGAAGGATCTAGCTCCTCACCAGATCAAACCAGTAATTTTTGACGTAATCACTGGTTTCGAAAGGCACATCACCTACGACGAGCTTTTCGGCTTATACCGATGTTAACATTCACATTTGCATTCCGCTACCCCTTTATTCCTCCAAATTCAGAAATTCAGATCACAGTTTGATAACGGTGGATCATCCGCGGAAAAAGTTGGTGGTCATGGGGATTCCCATGACCACCAACATCGGCACTATAGCGTCACATTACCAATTAGCTCTGTTCCCGACGACGAACCATCGCCGCCCCAGCGCCAAGGAAGATAACTGCGCATGCCATTACCCACAGCACCGACGCACCCGACCATGCCAGGATCGTCCCATGCGGCACCGGAACGGACGCATTCGGAGCCGGATGCGGGGTAACCGGCGCAGGCTGAGATGGCTGCGGCACCGGCTGTGGCTGCGGATTTGGTTGCGGCGTTGGCTCAGGTTGCGGCTGCGGGCTAGGCACCCCGGCAACCAGATCAGCCCGAACCGTCAGCAATGTGACCGAAACCGGCGTGCGTTCAGCCGTCGGCCCACCCCAACTCTTCTCCGGATCCACGCCCGGAGACGTCCACGAGTTCAGATTTGCTCCGATCTCATCAACCGCCCCCACGGCGTAACGCGTACCAGCTTCATCAGTGGTCAGCGTCCAGCTCACCGGACGCTGGGTAACACCGCGCCCATAGGCCAATTCCACAGCAACCGTCTGCGGCAAAGCGGCCACAATTTGCTCATCCGTCGCATTATGCGGCACATCAACCGAGATCTCCGGCTGAACAACCCGCACACCATCAGCATTGCGAATCGCGTCATAGCGCGCCTTCGTCAGACCAATAATGCCACCATGCTTCGTCGATTCCTTCATGTAGAAATCTGGCGAATTCAGGTACTGGAAGCCCGCATCGAGATCATGCGTCACCATCGGCTTGTAGCCCACGGTTGGAATCACGTCGGCGTAGAGATACCACGTATCCTCACCATGCTTCTTGAACATGGCCGGACCTTCTACCCCGCCAGGATTGCCGCCAGAGTAATTGGCCGCGATCTTATCTTGGATGCGCGTCCACTTAGCTGTTGGCTCCCACCAGCGCTTATCCGTCGTCTTATCCAGGTACAGGCCCCTGCCGAAAGAATTATCCTTCGTCACGGCATAGGTTGCGCCATTGTGCTGAATAATCGTCGTATCAATCGCCTCACCGCCAGTATCGAATAAGACACCGCCGTAGGAGTAGGTGGCTTCGGTAAAGTCCGTCGTGACACCCCACATGATCCGTGAATACGTCTTTCCAGTGTGGTTCACATCGTCATCGGCGAAGGTCTTTGTTGACCAGTAGACGACGAATGCCCCCTTACCGTCACCGTAATAATCCGGAACCCAGGTTGCCTCCGGGGCCCACGCCATTCCCCACTGACCAGCCGGCTTTCCGTCAGAGGTCCGATTCATCTCGATCTGACGCAAATCTGACCAGTGAACCAGATCCTTCGACTCCCAAATGTTGAGCTTCGTCGAACCATGCAAAGACCACTGGCACCACGAGGTACAATCCCCTGAACCGTTATCGCCACCAAAGACACGTAGATCTGTGGCAATAATGTAGTAGGTCTGCGTCTGTGGGTTATAGGTGATATACGGATCGCGCACACCCGTCGTCCCCAACTGGGACGCCAAAATCGGCTTTCCGTCATTGAGCGGATCCCACTGCTCCGGATTATTTCCTCGCGAAATATCCAGATAGATCTTCTCGGCATATCCTTGGGAATCCTCAATAAAGTGGACCATCAAGTAGCCGTAGGGATCATTCGCGGCTGGCGCTGCTGTGATCGTCACCGGAACATTGCGCTGAGCCGTTTGCCCGCGCACCGTCGCCGCAGCCTGAATCTCGCCCGTCACCGGCTGCTCTCCCGTAGCCGGTTGAGAAACCTGAGCGATATTGTTGGCAACCGTGACTTTATCCCACTGCGAGCTCCACACCACGTCGCCGCCCTTATCATTGAGCGCCACCGTCGAATCATCGAAGGTCAATGCCGACACGCCAGCGAGCATCTTCTCAGCCGTAGCCTGCAGATCTGTGGCATGAAGCTTGGCATCCTCGAGATTAATCGTGTCGATTTCCTGCGCGCTCAACGCCCGATCATAAACACGGAACGTTGCCACTTCACCGGCAAACAACGGATCTGGGTACGGACCGCGGGCAATGGCACTCATAGTCTGCTCAGTAATCGAGGACGGACGCAGATCTGTAGCAACCTTCGCCACTTCTTTCCCGTCGATGTACCATGCGAGCGTCCCGGCGTCACCGTCGAGAACAGCAGTCAGCGAGTACCAGCGGTTCGGATCGAGTTTCTTCGCCTGAGCGTTGTACTCGTTCTTCCAACTTCCCGTGGTGATCGCAGTACGCGAGGTCTGACGGGTGGAGGCAAAGAAATACTTCTCCGTCGAATCTGAGCCGATATTCCACATAAAGTGGTTCTTATCAAGCACGCTTGGATCAATCTTCGTTTCTATCTGAATGGTGGCCGACTGCGCCTTCGTCAACATATTCGACGGCAGTTGCACCCACGGCCCCTTAGAGGTTTTCTCCCCACCAGTTAGCCGCAAGGAATTGCCCGTCCACAAGGAATCTGTGCCGTTGACGACCGTCGCTGGTTGCCCACCTGGAACGATATTACGAACCGACGTGCCCGTCTTTTGAGTAAAGAGATACTCGGCAAGCAGGTTCTGCGTCGTGATCTTCGGGTTATGCCCGTCCCAATCGGCAAGCGTTCCCGTCACCGTTACCGTTGCCGTCACCGGATAGCGCGAAGCGTCCTGAGCCACGCCAGTAACGGTGAAGGTTCCTGGCTTTGCGTACTTTTCTGGAGCAATCGTTTCCCAGGCAACTTTCGCAGTTTCCTGCGAGCCATCAGCCTTCGTCAATTGCACCTGATCCGGCATCGCGGGAGCTGTGCCAGCTTCCGTCGTCACCTCCACTGGTGCCACCGCCGTCACTGCCAGATTAGGCTGATATGCGGCCAGTACTTTCTCATACTCTGCACGAGTAATCGGCAATACCGTGCCGTGCCGTGGCTTACCGCCATCAGCATTTTGCGGAAGATTGTTCTTCAGCTTTTCTGCGGCTGAAACCCATGCCGAGCGCTCGCCAGCGTCGGCAAGTTTGTTCTTCGTTGCAAATGGAACGTAATGGTTCGGGCCACCGTGATAATTGGGCTGGTCAATGAATACATACCAGGCATATCCGTTGACATCCCCTGGATTGGCCGGGAAGAAGTTTGGCCCCTCCCCTTGGCGGAAGGTGTTATTACCAACCCCGTTCGGCAACCCGGCAGCGAACTGGTCAATCATCAGGTTCCACTTGCCCGCTCCCTCGTCTTTGGTCGGCAAAGTCAATTCGCCATTGTGGGTAGCCAAGAATGACGTGGATTTCTCCAAGCGCAAGGTCATGCTCGATTCGTCCTTATAGACGCGATAGAACATGCCATCTTCTTTGGCAGCACTGACGTCAATGACGCCCTTACCTTGCCCCTGGTTGACGTCAATCCACACCTGCGGCTCGGAGAAGGTCACAAAATCATCCGTGAGGACGTAGATCATCCGGTTATACGTGACCGACTTGCGATCTGCTGGATTCGTCGTCGGGTACAAGTTTGAGGCCCAATACACCGCATACTTATCAATATCCGGCAAGTAGAACGCCTCTGGCGCCCAGGTATTTCCTGCATAGTCGCTCGATACTTTCACATGGCGTTGCGCCGACCAGTGAATCAAATCCGTCGATTCCCAGATCTCAAGGTAAAGCGAACCAGACTTCTGCGCGGTATCAAAACCACCTGCTAGACCTGCAATCTTCAGATCGGTTGCCAGGAGATAGAACTTATCGCCATCTGCCGAGCGGATAATGAACGGATCGCGCAAACCGCCCGTGCCGAGCGTTGACTCCAAATAGGGCTGCCCGTTGTTCAGCGTATTCCAATCTAGCGCATCATTGCCCTTCGAGGCCGCGAAGGAGATTTTCTCCGCTCCCATTCCCTCTCCGGTGAAGTACGACCAGAAATATGCCTGCGGCTCGCTTGCCGGTGTCGGCAGCGGCTGAACAGTGACCACAAAGGTCTTATCGATGCTCTTGCCATCCAAGGTCAAGGTTGCCCGTAACGTGACCTGAACCGGATTTGCGCCCGTGGCTGGTCGGGTAACCTTTACCCGCTGGGAGTCGGTACGCACCCCTTTTTCCAAGGCGATTGTGCCGTTACCGTCATCAACAACCGTCCAGCTAATCGCTGCGTCATGCTTACCAACTAGCGGTACAGAGAAATTGGACCGCATATCTTTATCGTTGATAATCGTCAACGCATCGTAGGCCTCGTCCAGCTTTTGATTGCCGGTGATAGCCCGACGTACCGTGAGCGCGAAATCATGCGTCTTGCCCGCCGGATCGGTCGCCGTCATCGTCACGACCTTATCGGCGTCTGCCGGACGCACAACCGTCCCATCCGTTGCGATGGTCTTAGGGTCAGAGGAGGCCCACGTTAATGGGAACCCCGCCACTGACGCCGGTGGCGCAACCGGACCAGTGATATTGTCCGCTGCTGAATTTGATGCCAATAATGCCCGCAAAATCTGATCGTTAAAATCTGCTGGCACATACAACTCGTAATATGCCTTGTCGCGGGCTTCCTTGCTCGGCATAGACGCGCGAACTTCGTCAGCGCTCAACGCCTGATCCCACATCTTCACTGACAGATACGTGCCGGTGAATAGGGAATCCTCCGCATACAGCGAGCGCCCCAAATATCCGAGCACGTTGCCCGAGGGGATAATCTCGGACAGCTTCTTCGAATGGGTAACGCTCGCGACTTGTTCTCCATTCAGATACAAGCGCAGGGTATTCCCGGAAGACGTCATCGTCAGGGTGGAAAAACCGTCTGTTGGCGTGACCGCCGCGCCACCGTAAGGCGCAAGGCGATCTTCACCGTTGGAGGCATCTTTCTTGACGCGAATTCCGGAGAGGATCTTGTCATTCTTATCGCGCGGGTTAACGAATACGTAGTTGCCAAGCTGCGTCGTATTCCAGTTGCCGACCCCATCGCCAATAACCCAGGCGAAATGGTTGGCTTTGGCTACTTTCGCAACGGTGGCTTCCACCGTGAAATCGTTATCCGTTGCTGTGATTGCTCCCTGCGGTAGAGCCGCATACCCGTTGGCGGATAGGCGCATAGCATGGCCAGAATCAATCGTTGTGAAGGCGTCCTCGGGGACGTTGACGAGTGTCGCGTTATGCCCGTTACCCGAGATATCCGTCAGGGTTGTACCTGAATGGCTCATATCGTAATAAGCCGACGGTGGGGGCGGTGTCGTTTCAGCATGAGCAATCTGCGGCATTGCCACTATGGCAGTACAGCCTAGGGCAATTGCCGAGATGCCGGATAGCACTTTTTTCATACGTAACATCGTGCGTTTCCTTACCCGTGATTATTTATAGGCCCGCGAGCGCCGCACCAGTAGTGCACCGCCGCATACGAGCAGGACCGACATAGCGGCAATGCCACCGCTGGCCAAGCCGGTGTGAACGAGTCCGGGGGTGGGTGATGGCGCAGGGGGTGTGGGCTGCGGCGTCACCGGCTGGGGAGCCGGACTGGGCTGTGGTTGTGGAGTCGGCACTGGTTGTGGAACTGGTGTCGGCTCAGGAGTGGGTTGTGGTTGCGGCGTTGGATCCGGGTTTGGCACCGGATTCGGCGTCGGTTCAGGATCTGGCGTCGGCGTCGGTTCAGGATCACTACCCTTAGCCACCTCTACCGTGGTATTCGAGGGCGACACCAAGCCATCCGTATAGCCGGTGTAGGCAACCACTACCTTCCCGGCAGCGTTACCCGGAATAGTGATCGCAGCCTCGCCGTTAACCAAAGTCACATCACCGAGGTCTTGCACTTGATCGCTTCCCTCGGGCGTGAAGGTCACATGGACTTTTCCGACGACTTCCCCGCCATCAGCAGCCGTTACCGCTATCTTCACGTCCCGCCCATCTGCGGTTGCACTGGTCGTAGAAGCAACCGGCGCAATATCGCTCTGATGCGCAATAGCGGTCAACACCGTCCCCGGTACGGAGACGAATGCACCGTGACGTGGGCTTTCCGGCAAGCCCTTTGAGGGCAGCACCTTCCAGAAATCTTGGCGCGATAGCCTGTTTTCCCACGACGATGACGTCAGTTGTTCACCGGACATTCGGAAGGCCCGATAGCCACCAGCACCATAGTTATCCACAAGTAGGAGGTAGTCATTACCGGAAACGTTCTGCGGATCTCCGGCATTGAGCTTAATGACCTGTGGACCTTCACCGTCGTTGCCCGTCTTGGGACGCGTCATTTCAGCGTCCAGTAACTGCCAGCCCGTTGCCGGATTAGTGTTCGGATCAGGCGTTGTCGTCTTTGACGTCAGAACCTTTGAGCGCTCCAGAATAATATCCTTGCGCGGAATGTTCGTATCACCAGCTTCTGCCTTGGTGAAGCGATAGTACATGTCATCGACCTTGATAACCGTCGAATCAATGCGCGCGCCAGCAGTGTTCTGCCACTCGGTTGGCGGATAGGTGAAGGTCTTGAAATCACGAGTAAGGACGTAGAACATACGCGCTTTCCCGTCGGTACGAGTATGCGCCGCATCCTCATAGAGGCGGGAGGCGAAATGCACGACGTAAGATTGCAGCTCGTCATCCCAGTAGGCTTCCGGTGCCCACGTCATACCCGCAGCCGGTTGATTAATCGTCAACGCACCGTCGTGATCGGTCGTCCGATTCCAATGCACTAAATCCGTGGATTCCCAAACATGGATCTTCAAGCTGCCCCACTGCTGGTAGCGCCCCCAATCGTAGCCGCCACACTGCACGCACAGATCTGTGGCCACCATGTAGTAGCGATCTCCGTTAACCGAACGCAGGATGTACGGATCGCGCAACCCCTTATCATCCGTGGTTGAGACGATAACAGGTTTGCCCTCGTTCGCCGGAGTGAAGGTAAAGAAATTATTTTCTTTGGTGTAATCCATGTAGATGCGTTCATTATTGTCAGCCTTAAAGTAGGCGGCGGCATATCCCGCATCTGGAACTTTTCGCGACTTTTCTTTTACCACGACGTTGTAGCTCTTCGTCACTGATTCGCTACCGTTAGTCACAGTTGCCGTCACAGTCACTGTGGTATCACCCGAACCGTATGCCGGACGGACAACCCGCCCGCCACCTTGGAAAGGATCTGCACTGCCCACTGCCGGAGCAACATACGTCCCATCCGTGGGGGTAACCACCTCAGGAGCAGAGCTACTCCACGCAATCTTTGACCCGAACTGAGATCCGGTGGTAACCAGCGGTAAATTCTCATAGGTTACCGCAGAAATACGCAAGGCATCCGCGTCAGCTTGCGCGCGCGACGCATTCGAAATGGCCGGAACAGTCAATTCGTAGGCGTACGTCTTTCCTGAGGAATCCGTCGCTGTCATCGTCACTTTCTTATCGACATCCGTTGGACGAGTGATCGTGCCATCAACAGCAATCACTGCCGGATCTGAGGACGCCCACGTCAGATCGAAGCCCGCAACTGAGGCCGGTGGCGTCAGGTTATGGGTAATCTGATCGGCTGAGGTATTTTCTCCCAGCAAAGCCTTACGGATCTGCTGGTCAAAATCAGCCGGCATAAACATCTCGTTATAGGCTGCTTTACGGTCTGATTCCGGCTTAACCGAGGCTGCAACCTGTTCAGGAGTCAAGGTCTGATCCCAGAATTTCACATCCAAGTATGTGCCGCTAAAGAGCGCGTCCGGCTCATACAGGGAGCGCCCGAGATAGCCCATAACCTGACCGCTGGGAATAATGCTGGACATCTGGTACGGATGGGTCGCAGTGGTGAATTCCTTGCCGTTGAGATAGAGGCGAATCGTATCTGCATGGGAGGTCATCGTGATGGTCGAGAACTCACCTGAGGGCATCGATACGCCATTGCGCTTAACCCGAATCTCCCCGTTACCGCCGTCGGTTTTCACCCGAATACCAGAAAGGATCTCTCCATTCCAATCCCGCGCGAGCGGATTGACGAAAACGTGATTACCGAGTTTGGTGGTATTCCACTGGCCGACGCCATCGCCAATCACCCACGCAAAGTGGTTGGCATTTGCGACTTTGCCGACGGTGAACTCTACCGTGAAGTCGTTGTCCGTTGCTGTCACCGGACCTTGTGGGAGGACTGCGTATCCGTTAGCAGCAAGCGTCATCGCGTTCCCGCCAGAATACGTTGAGAAAGCTGAATCTGGAACGTCTACCAGTTTGGCATCGTAACCGTGCCCAGAAACATCTTTCAGGACGCCACCTTCGCGCGACATATCGTAATGCGCTGACGG
Organism: Trueperella sp. LYQ143; assembly: GCF_046599595.1. Taxonomy (NCBI): domain Bacteria; kingdom Bacillati; phylum Actinomycetota; class Actinomycetes; order Actinomycetales; family Actinomycetaceae; genus Trueperella; species Trueperella sp. LYQ143. The sequence goes on from NZ_JBKIWR010000001.1 coordinate 106,821, forward strand.
CTCAGGAATATCCGTCTGCGCAAAAGCGACATGTGGCAGCGCTGCCATCGCGCTCAATGACACGACACTAGCGCCAAATACTGCGCCAATCGTGCGTAGTTTTCTCATATTTTTCTCCTCTATATGCCTTGCAGAGCAGGCATTGGTAGGCGTCTTGGCGAGCCAGACGCCGCTATTTACCAGTGTCTGCGCGCCCGACCGTGCATAACGGCCCCTGCCAGCAGCAGGCTGAACGCGAGAAGTGCTATGGGTAGTGCGGCAACTCCGGTATGCGATAGCGTCGAACCAGGAGTCTCCGGATGGGTGGGCTGTGCCGGCTCAACCGGAGATTCCTTACCCGGAGTGGGAGCCGGTTGCGGCTGCGGATCTGCCCCTGGCACCGGCTGCGGTTGAGGTTCCGGTTGCGGTGTCGGCTGTGGTTGGGGCTGCGGCTGTGGAGTTGGCTGCGAGGTATCCGTAACGATAACGCGGAAACTCGGAATCGTTCCTGGAGCCACTTCCTCGTCGAGACTCATATCGAAAATTGGCATACCGTCAGCCGCCCAATGTACGCGCCGCACAAAGGTATCCCGCCCAGAGAAATTGGAGTAGCCTTCCGTCTTATTGGCGTAGGCGTGGAATACATACATGGTTTGGCCATCCTCATCAGTGGACCACATGCCGTGACCCGTTCCGAGTTGCCATTCACCGTTGAAGATTCCCGATTTCTGGATTGGATAGTTCAGTTTCTTCCAGGCTGCCGGATCGAGCAGATTCGTCGCACCGGAGGCATCGGCTACTGCGAGGCCTGTCGTGTACGTCCGGCCAACTGTTGACCCCGAGTAGATCATGTACAGCTTGCCATCGCGCATAATCACGTTCGGACCTTCGGCGATCGCGTTATCCCAGGCATATTCTGGCGAAACAATCAACATTGGATCGCTCGTGACGTGGTATGGATCAGCCGGATTGACACTCGCAATGTACACCGCGCCAAGCTGCTGCCAGGCGTAATAGCCCGCACCCTTAGCATCGGTAAAGTACGTCATATCGAGGGACATTCCAGTTGTGCCGTCAATACGCTGGGAAAGCGGGGAGCCATCTGCGCGCGTCACCGTCCGTGGATCAGTCCAGCTTTCGGCCTTGGTTGGATCCATGTCGTCGCCGTTGGCGTCCTTCTTCAACTGCATAATTGCCGAGGCACCATCTGCCCAGTTGGAGTTGTAGCTAGGCATGAACAAGATGGATAGCGTCCCGTTGATTTCATGGAATTCTGGCGCCCAGAACGATCCGGTGATTGGCTGCCCGTCAGTATTCTTATCGCCTGCCTTGCGCAAGATGGATTCTTTGGGATTGAATCCTTCTTTATCAATTAATCCCTGCGGATCACCCGGGGTATCTGCCAAGGCAGCAATCGAATCCGCCATCCGAATCGGCATGTGTGGATGCTTGCGCTGCCAGACGTTATCGCCATAAATATCATTCGTGGCGATCATGAGGAATTTCTTTTCCTCAATGCCGTTGTGCTTCCAGATCCATTCCCGCACCGTCGGATCGGCACGTTCCTCAGCGAAAGGCAGGGGGTAGTTCGTCTGCTTGATCTTTCCGGTTACCTCGTATGTTCCCGGAGTATTGAAATTGACCTTAGAGGTGTCCCAATCAATAGCGGGCATTTGCCGCGTTGAGCCGTCGGAGTAGGTTAAGGTCACCGACGTTGGCAACGCAATATCTGCCGAGCTTGCCCCAATACGCACACTCTGATCGGCTAATGGCGCCATACCAGTATTGGTAATACGACCATAGCGCGTCATAAGTGGCTGAACCCGCGACCCCTCCACGGCAATAATGTGACCACTACGGAAATCCTCAATCTTGGTTGCATTCACCGTTCCGATCATGTCGATACTGCCGACGTGTACTGGCCCTGGCAATGATTCAGCCCGAGAGGATAACGAGGTGTAGGTCGTCCACTTTGGTACGCCCGAATCGTCTACCCAGCTCACAATGTAGCGATCCGCAGCAGAATCGTAGACGGCATTCGGCTTATTAACCCCGTTCGTCTCCGGCACAGTGATGATTGCTCGAGAGTTTGCCCGCTCATCAAAACTGAGCAGATCCTTTGAACTCGCAAATAAGATCGCGTTATCCGTTTGGGGGTCACGCACGTCGCTGCCGCGATTGGTCCGAACTGCCACTATGCCGTAACTGCCATCTTTCATGTAGAACATGGCCGGATCGCGCAATGAGCGATGCGATTTCAGATCGACGTCGGTTGCATTCGCTGGCGCGATATTCGTTCGCGCAAAGAAAATGCCGTAATTCTCATTTAGTGGCTGCCACGTCGTGCCATCACTTCCCAATGCCATGTGCATCGAGTAGGCAATATCGGCGTTATTTGCCGTCATCTCTGAGGTTGGGGTGCGGTCATAGCTGATGAGTAGCTGCGAATCTGCTTCGGCAAGAACCCGCACCGCAAAGGTTTTGCTCACTTTTACGCCACGGACGTCAATCGTTGCCGTGATAGTCGAATCGGTCGTACTTTGTGCTCGGATAACACCCTGGGCGTCAATCTGTAGTCCAGCGCCGGCAGCAAAGCTCAGCGTTCCATCAGTGACGGTAGGAAGCGTCATACCAGAACGCAGCACAGTGGGAATAGCGTAGGAGCTGGCCACTTCTGCCGCGTAATCCTCCGGAGTTTGATCCGAGGGCTGGACGCTGAGGTGAAAATCTCGCGTGGCAGTGATTCCCCGTAGGGTCGCGCTCGCATGAAGCGTCACAGCAACGGCACCCTGCCCAGCCATCGGCCTATTAACTTTGCCGTTGGGCTCGATAACAGCGGGATTATCCGAGGTCCACGTGATTGTTCCGTTTTCCGTCGGCAATCCAATATAGCTGGTCGTTACCTCGTTAGGCAGTTCAATCTTTTCTAGCGTTGCTGCGGCTGCCGCTTGGATTTCTTGGGTGTGTAATGTGGCATCGCCATCTGAAAGCTGAGCAATTTCTGCCGCGGAAAGCACCTTATCGTAAACGCGGAAAGTCGCGACCTTCCCTTCGAAAAGCGGGTCGGGCCACGGTGAGCGAGCAATAGTGTTGAGAGACTGGTTCGCGATTGCCTTTGGACCAGCGGGAACGCTTCCTCGCGCGACCTCTTTACCGTTAATAAAGAGTGCCCCCTGCCCTGCGTCGCCATCAATGGTTATCGTCACCGAACTCCAGGTATCTGCTTGAATCGGGCATCCACTCGATTGGATAAGCTCTTCACCACTGGCTACTCGAATTCCCATTAAGGGATGACGATTACTGGCGCAGTTCAGTGAGGCGAATAGGTATTCTTCATTGCGATCATTGCCGATATTCCACAGGAAATGGAAAGCGCTGAGCATCGCATTGGAAGCGGTTAGTTCCATCTGAATTGTTGCCGCAGAGGCATTCGTCAGCAGATTTTCTGGAAGTTTAACCCATGATCCGTTCGATTCTTTTGCCCCACCAGTTAAGGTTAGAGCTTCTTTTCCCCACAGATCATCTCGTGGGTTTTGTACTAATGCCGGTCCGAAAGCAGAACCGGTAGCGGTATTGGGAACCGTGGTGCCATCTGCCGGTTTAGCAGTAAAGAGATACTCCGCTACTGCCCCAGATGGCGGTGCACTATGTGCAGATTCAGCCAGACACAGTAATCCGGCAAACGTAAGAAGGATAGTTGTTATTAAGCTCGTGATCTTCATTGACCAGCGATGGTGAATTGTCATTGTGTATATCCCGATCGGTGAGGACGACAGAGACGAACTGAGACTGAGCGCTTGGAAAGCAGCTAGTATGCGCCGTGCAGTTTACCCAGATAATGCCATTCCCTCGTAGCGCTGCTCCGTTGCCGCACTACACAGTAAATGTTCTCGTTAACATGATAAGGAATAGCAGGGTGGACGACCAGCGCCACCCACCCTGACGCGCGAACTATTCCTTAGGAAGTGCCCGCAACGCACTGGCCTCAACATCAAGCCCAGCACGATAGCGTTCAATAAAGGTCGTATATCCAGCAACATCAGCCGGATCTGGCTCTAAGACCGTCTCTTCGACGTCATTAAAGACAGTCTCTTTGAGGTATTGTGCCAAGTCCATCTTGCCGGCGTACTCGGGACGCAGATAGTTAGCGAGCATGGCGATACCCCACGCACCACCCTCACCTGCACCTTCGGAAACCACAATCCGGCGGTTCAGCGCCGCAGCCAGAATCCGCTGCGGGGCGATCGGCGTCTTGAAAATGCCGCCATGTGCGAGGAAGTGCTCAATATGGACGCCCTCTTCCTCGGTAAGAATATCCATGCCGATACGCAGCGAAGCGAACAATGACATCATGTTCACGCGCATAACGTTCGCCAAGGAAATCGTGCTATCTGAGGTGCAGTACATCAACGGTCGCCCCTCATCAACCTTCGTCACATGCTCCCCAGCCAGGTAGTTAAAAGCTACCATCTGTGAACCATCCGGATCGCCAGTAAGAGCGTGCTCATAGAGCAGATCGTAGAGCTCCCCCTTCTTCTTATCCGTGCCGATCAGCTCGGCGAAATTGACAAAGACTTTGACGATGGCATCCAGTATCCCCGTGCCGTTAATACAGTGCACCATGGCCACTGGATCACCGGCCGGAGTCGTCACCGGATCAAGTTCTTCATGGGAGGAGGTCAGCGGCTTATCCAAAACCACCATGGCGAAAACCGAGGTTCCCACTGAGATATTGCCTGTGCTCACCGCAACCGAGTTCGTCGCGACCATGCCAGTACCAGCATCGCCTTCTGGCGGGCACATCCGCGCGCCTGGCTGCAGTACCCCCGAAGGATCGAGAATCGCTGCGCCTTCTGCGGTTAAACATCCGGCGTCTTCGCCAGCGCACTTAATTATTGGCAGCAGATCAGTAACTTTCCACGGATATCCGCGATGTGCAACTAGCTCATCGAAGATCGCCACACAGCGCTCATCGTATTGCCTCGTCGCATCGTCAATTGGGAACATGCCTGAGGCGTCCCCAATACCGAGGATGTTCTCACCAGAGAGCAGACGATGCGCATAACCAGCCAGAGTGGTCATTGAGGTCAGACGGGATACGTGCTCTTCATCATTGAGCACCGCCTGATATAGATGAGCGACCGACCAGCGCTGCGGAATCGTAATCCCAAACCGTTTCGTCAGTTCCGCCGAAGCCTCGCCCGTCATCGTATTGCGGTAGGTGCGGAACGGAACTAATAGTGATCCAGCTTCATCGAAAGCCAGATACCCGTGCATCAATGCCGAGAAGCCAAGATACCCCACCGAGGTGATTGGCACGCCATAACGCTCATCCACATCGGCACATAGGGCGCGGTAGCATGCCTGCAGACCGCCGTGGATCTGCTCCATCGTGTACGTCCATACGCCGTCAATTTGCTTTGATTCCCAGTCAGAGGTTCCAACAGCCAAAATCTCGTTTGCAGTATTGACGAGCACTGCCTTGATTCGAGTTGAGCCAAATTCGATACCTAGGCTCGTCTGCCCCTCGCTGATTGCCCGCGCGGCGCTCTCTTTGTCAATCGTCATTGATTTCTCTTTCTCTGTCATGCGCTGAGGTGCCTAAAGTGCAGTTGCTCCCCCCGCATCTAGCGATTAGCAGCGGGGGGAGCAATACACAGTTACGCCTTGAGGAGCGTGTAGTACAGATCGTTCCAGCGGATCTGCGACTTAAAGGAGGCTTCCGTGGTGGACTCATCAATGGCGACGAGTTCGTTTTGCGTCATTTCCGCAAACATCTCCCACTCTTCGCGAGTGGTATTCGTCGTCATACAGGTGTGATGCGCCCCGCCGGCATAAATCCAGCAGGCAGTCGCCGTCTGGATGGACGGAGCTGGCTCCCACACAGCGCTGGCCACCGGCAACTTCGGCATCGGCTTATCCGGGCCCACAACCGTAACCTCGTTCAACGTCATACGGAATCGCGAACCCATATCAACCATCGAGATCACCATAGCTGGGCCACAATCGGCGTCAAAGACCATACGAACCGGATCTTCGCGACCGCCAATTCCCAGCGGATGAATCTCAACCTTAGGCGTTGCCTTCGTCAAGGACGGGCAGATCTCCAGCATGTGGGCACCCAGGATCTTTTCCTGACCCTTACCCAACTCGTAGCAGTAATCCTCCATTAAGGACGCGCCACCCTCGCGGCCATAGCCGATGACTTTTGCCAGACGGACAAGCACAGCCGTCTTCCAATCACCTTCTGCACCGAAGCCATAGCCCTCAGCCATCAGACGCTGCACAGCCAAACCTGGAAGCTGACGCAGACCGCCAAGATCTTCAAAGTTCGTCGTGAATCCGGTAAAGCCACCAGCTTCCAACATCTGGCGCAAACCAGCTTCTAGCCGAGCGGCATACTCCAAGGATTCGCGGCGTTCACCACCAGCTCGCAACTCTGGAGCGAGCTCATATTCTGCCTCATACTCGGCGAGCAAGGCATCGATTGCGCTCTGCTCAACGTTGTCAACAACCTCAACGAGATCATTAACACCCCAGGTATTTACTGCCGGCCCAAACTGCAGCTCCGCTTCTACCTTATCGCCGTCGGTGACGCCAACATTGCGCATGTTATCTCCGAAGCGGCACAGCTTCATCGAACGCAATTCAGCGCGACCCACTGCGGCACGTGCCCACGAGCCAACTTTCTCTTGTACGTCTTCATGGGAGACATGACCGACGACGACCGTGCGCGGCACACCGAGACGAGCTGCCATGAAGCCAAATTCGCGATCACCATGAGCAGACTGGTTGAGGTTCATGTAATCCATGTCGATGGTGTCCCACGGCAGATGCTCTTCAAGCTGAGTATTGAGCAAAAGCATCGGCTTCTGCAGCGCATCCAAACCATGAATCCACATCTTGGCTGGCGAGAAGGTATGCATCCAGGTAATCACACCGACGCACGCTTCCGTCGCATTTGCCTGCAAAATCGCATCGAGAATCTGCGAGCGCTCCTTCAGCACTGGCTTCCACACCAGCTTCACGGGGATAGCCGGAGAATCCTCCAGAACGCCCATCACCGTCTGCGATTGCTCAGCAACCTGCTTGAGGACGTCCTCACCGTAGAGGTCCTGCGATCCCGTCAGAAACCAAATTTCCCGGCTCTCAAAGGGGTTTCCAAGCATTACTTTTCCTCACTATCGTGTTGTCCGTAGACGTTTTGGTATCGGTCATACAAGCTGGCGATCTTCTCAGGTGGAATCGGGATCGGATCACCGAGCTGGTAAGCAATGGCTACTGTGCGAGCAACCTCTTCGCACATTGCCGCGGCTTTTACTGCGGCTTCGGCATTCTTTCCAATGGTGAATGGGCCGTGATTTTGCATCAGTACAGCCGGAGAATTGGAATTGCGCAAGGTTTCGACGATACCGCGACCAATAGAATCGTCACCGATTAGCGCAAAGGGGCCAATGGGGATATCGCCCCCGAACTCGTCACCCATCATCGTCAGGATCGCCGGAACGGGCTTGCCAATGGCTGCCCAAGCGGTCGCATAAGTGGAGTGAGTGTGAACGACGCCGCCAACTTCTGGCATATTGCGGTACACATAGGCATGGGCAGCAGTATCTGAGGAGGGCACGAGGCTCGCTGGAGTCCCATCGTCGATCTTCTCGCCGTCAAGGGTGCAGACCACCATCTTATCGGCGCTGAGTTCTTCGTAGCGCACGCCCGATGGCTTGATGACGAACAAGTCTGCCCCTGGGACTCGTTCGGAGACGTTTCCGGCAGTCCAGACGACGAGATTGTACTTGACCAGCTCGCCGTGCAAATCACTTACGCGCTGACGGCACGCTGCGACGGCCTTCTGGATCTCCTCAGGCATTTCACGTAATACCTGCATCTATTGTCTCCATTCTGCAAGCCCTCGGCCTGCGTTCGTTATAGTTAACAGTTCTTTAACACATCGGTTTAGATGGTGGCACTGCGGTTGGCTCTGTCGAGTGATCCGCTATGCCACCTGGGATCGCCTTAAAAGATCGCCGTATAGGTGACATCTAAGGTCAGCGATTGACCCGGCTGGGTCATGATACGTTCGGCTAACTCGGGCCGGTTGAATACGTCTGCCCACTGCGTACACGGCTCTAACGCGACGGATAGATTGGTATCGCGGGCAAGCATTCCGCCACTGTAAACATGGAAGTTCGCCAGGGGATGCTGGCGCACATCCATCCCGACTTCTACGTCAGCCGCTAAGCCGGTGACGAGACGAGCGCGCGCCCATCCGTCTTCCCCTGCCTGTAGATCAGTGGTTGCGAAATCGTCATCCAATTCAAAGGGCGCCGGTTCGTAATCCACAAAGGGCGCGTTACCTGGATCAGGGATCAGGGCTTCATTGACGACGATACGCTTGGTAGCGGGCACTTCTACATGCGCCTGATCCAGACCAGCAATCCGGAAGTAGGGATGCAATCCTGCCCCTAATGGAGCGGGGCGGTCACCGTCATTGCGCACGCATATACGAATCCCGATTTGCCGAGGAGTTGTCAGATCGTAGCGCACAGATACCTGCACAGGAACAGGAAATACGGTGGGATTCTCGACGGCGCATTCGAGCACTGCGTATCCCTCGCCGCTTTGCGTAACTGTAAACGGCTGATCGTAAACCATGCCGTGCAGACCTTCTGGACCTGAGGTGGGGCGGGTATCGTATTGCGTTTCTCCTTCACGCCAGAGGGCATCACGAATACGATTGCACCACGGCGCTAGAACGGCATTGCGATAGCCGTCTAGCTCCGCAATTTCCTGTTCGCCTCGGTATCCGTCAATCACGGAATACCCGACGCCCGGATCCCAGCTCAAAATCGCTGCGCCGATTGGGGTCAGCTCAAGGCTCTGCTGGCTTCCAGCAATCTGAATACTCATAGGTTTGACCTTCATCATTGAAAGCGGAGTAATGGTTATGTCTAACGTTAACATACCCATCAGATTTGCGGGAGGGGTAAAACTTAGGTATTTTATTTCACCTTAACTTTTCCTTGATACAGCAAGGAAAAATGCCATATTTTAGAACTGAATCACCCGTACTTAACAAGAAGTAGCAGTCTTTCTGGACCCGCTCCCGAACGTTACCGCCACGCGCACGCGCCGTGCCGAGTTTACTGCTCACTCATGCTCGGTTATCAGTCGTCACTCACTGCCAACGATTCTCAGTTCACCGCTAGGAGGCATCGCCGCTGCTCACACCTGCTTGCTGCTCTTTTTTGCCGCCCTTGCCACTCCTGCCCTTCTCCTGTTTTCCCTATTTGCACGAACACCTACTCGTGCCCTATTCCCACCTATTACTCGCCTTACTCACCGCCACCAACAGGTCACTCATACTCATCACTTCCTGGCATCCAGGTCACTCCGGGGACGTTCCAGCGCTCTTTCGCCATAATCTTGCGTACTGCTTTAGCGTCGGCGCCGTGTAACCGATCGACGTAGATTCGCCCTTTGAGGTGGTCGTATTCATGTTGCAAAATTCGAGCAAACCAGCCTTCCGCTTCCAGCTCATACCACTGACCCGTCTCGTCCTGCGCAACTAACAGGGCATAGGGCGAACGGCGTAGCGCAAAAGAATACCCAGGGAATGACAAGCACCCCTCTTCATCGTCCTCATCTGGATCGCAGGTATCGATTGGCTCAATGAGCAAAGTGGGATTAATGGCCACCCCTCGCTCCGGCCCATCATGCTCATCGTAGACCCACACAAACATCGCCTTATTGAGCCCGATTTGTGGGGCAGCTAGACCAACACCAGGGGCAGCAATCGTCGTTTCATACATATCCTCAACAAGTTGAGCTAACTCGTCATCAAAGACAGTGACAGGCTCAGCATCGCGATGAAGAACCGGAGAACCATAAACGTGAATGGGGTGAATCATAACTGCTACTGTACCGCCCACATCACCAAAGAAGAACCTATAAGCACTAGGGCTGACGACGGTACATACTAGGACCGACAACGGTACACACTAGAAACAACAACAGTATGAGCGCGACGAGAGCTGCCCATAGCGCTGGTGCGCAGATAGATCCAACTGCTAGCAGTTCGTCTTATCGCAGCTATCGCGGCCAGGTTTCCCCTGCCCTCACGTCCTTCTCCTTACCCCCCCCACGCACACTCCTCCTTACCATCACCGTTCTACTATTGCCTCACAACCGCCTATGCGCCGGCATTAAATACCCGACTTCGCCCCTCGGCATATATTGCAAGCTTCGACAGTATCCCTGGTCAGCAACTCACGCCCAACCATCGGCTCGGCCTCAATCATCGGCTATTTGCAATCACCAGCTATCTACAAGCACCGGCATCCAATTCCAGCTACTGGGGCTTCTAACTCTAATTACCAGGGATTCCAATTCCGGCTACTGATCTATTCTCCCCCCCCTGCACCTGCCTCCGCCGATACTGCACGGTTCGCCGTCAGTACACACCAATAAAACGCCTGATAACACCCAACTTCGTGCCTAAGAAAACTCATAACATCCAGGTAGATTAGAACGATTCTGTTTTACTTGAAACAGATTTCGCATACAGACCGAGCAAAACTCACTTGAAAGCGGAATCACACTATGTCTGGCTTCCGCTGAGATACCCCACCCCTTAGGATCAACATTGTCATTTTTGGGCACCCCAGATGCCATCTCGGCCATCGCGCACGCAACGGGCGCCCACTACTAACTTATGCACCCAGAAAGGGCTATCCATGCTGAAAGGCTTTCGCGATTTTATCGCCCGTGGAAACGTTATTGACTTAGCCGTTGGCGTTATCATCGCTGGCGCATTTTCTAAAATTGTCGCCGCACTGAACGACAAGGTCCTTATGCCGCTGATCGGCGGCCTATTCGGCAAGCCAGATTTCGATCGCGTGTGGACGATCCACATGAACGGTGGCCAGACGGAAATCCTCCCCGGCGCAATCATGACAGCCGCGGTCAACTTCCTGATCGTCGCTGCCGCCCTCTACTTCTTCGTGGTCTACCCGATCAACAAGATGGCAGAGGCAAAGAAGCGCGGCGAAGACGAGGCCGCCCCCGTCAAGACCGACGAAACCATCCTGCTCGAAGAAATCCGCGATCTCCTCAAGGCTCGCGAGAGCTAGAAACTCGCCGGAGCACTAGCGCCATTCCTTGCAGAATTAGCGCTATTATTTGCTGAAACGCGATCGGGGCTGTGCGATAATTTTCGCCGCACAGCCCCGATTTTTTATTATTTCCGCAGGTCAGAGGCATATTTTAAGAAAAAATCTTATTTTAGTGGCCGTATCGGCACAATTGCGCACGCACCCAGCCATAACAACTTCGCTTCACCGTCTCGAAAACCCGTCCCCACTGTTTTAGGCTGGCATCAATCCGTCTGGCATATTTCATCCGCCGCCACTGCTGTCGGCTCCGGCATGAAACGTACCGACGGCTGACAATCCAACGACGAACAACGAAGTACGGAGGATCTTTTGTCACAGCAGACACATGCCGCAACTCGGCGAACACGCCGCCGTTGGCTCGCATGCCTCGGCATCTTCGCCCTAACCACCACTGCAGTGGGAACGGGCGTAACATCACGCGCGTATGGCGCTGTCGGCGCTGACGACTACACCGCCCCCGGCACCATCCAAACCGCATTAGGTTGCGCAAAAGACTGGGACCCCGCCTGCGAAGCCTCAGTCCTCAAGGCACAGCCCACCGGCATCTACTCACTACCTATCACCCTGCCGGAAGGGGACTACGAATTTAAGATCGCTCAAGGCGGATCGTGGGACAAAAACTGGGGATCTAACGGGCAAGCAAACGGATCAAATATTGCCGTCCATTCCGATGGCTCTCCAGCCCATATCTACTTTGACCCTGCCACCGGCCTAGCCGGTCTTGTTCCCGACAACCAAACCGTCGTTGTCGCCGGATCCATGCAGAAAGCCCTAGGTTGCTCAGGTGACTGGGCACCTGATTGCCGCATGCCTATCCTCTTCCCGCAAACCGACGGCACATACCTGTGGCGCACCGACCGCATTCCCGCTGGTGCTTACGAAGCAAAAGTAGCTATCGGCGGCAGTTGGGACGTCAACTACGGGCAAGGCGGAGCTGCCGGAGGAGCAAATTATGAATTCCAAATTGCCGACGGGAAACCCGTGACTTTCGTATATGACCCCAAGACCCACGTGCTCTCCATTGCCTCTTCGGCCACATCCGTCGCCGGATTCGGGCAACTGCGCGCCTACTGGGTCAATGAGCGCACTATCGCCCTACCAGCAGATCTCGTCCCCTCCAAGGACGGCGACCCGGCAGTGGCATACTCCCTGGTCAACTCCCCATACGCCAATGCCACACTCGTTGATGGTGGCATCACCGGAGATACACAAAGCCTGGATCTGACCTCGGCAGGCCCACTTGACGCCGCAACGGTAGCGCAATATCCGCATTTGACTGGCTACACCGCCTACACGCTGCCCGATAAAGTGACCACCGACGATGTGAAAAAGCTACTGATCGGCCAGAACATGATCGCTGGGCAGCGAGCCGGGCAGGTTGTGGCATTCACGGGTATCCAGCTCGCGCCAGTACTCGACGCTCTTTATGCTGGCCAGGCCCGCAACGCCGAACTTGGCGCAACGCTAAAGCCCAACGGTTCAGCCACTTTCCGACTCTGGGCACCCACCGCACAGACAGTCGGCATCCAGATGGATCTTGGCCACGGCAACATCATTATCCCGGCTTCCAAAGATGCCCAGAGCGGTATCTGGACGGTAGAGAGCCCGGAAAACGAGAATATGCTCGGTAAGACATACCTGTGGAACGTCTCGGTTTACTCCCCAGTGGAAAACAAGATGTTGAACTCCTATGTAACCGATCCATATTCCAAGGCTCTGACGGTAGATTCCAAAGAATCCATCGTCACCGATCTCAGCGCTGCGCGCCTCATCCCGCAACAGTGGGCCACGACGCCAGCCCCGCAGATTCGCAACGATTCTGCCCGCAATATCTACGAGCTACATATTCGCGACTTCTCTATCGCCGATCAAAGCGTGGCAGAGAAAGATCGTGGCACATACATGGCTTTCACTTACGCAGATTCTGCCGGAATGAAGCACCTGCGCGATCTGTCGGCTGCCGGGATGAACACCATTCATCTGCTGCCCAGCTTCGACATCGCCACCATTCCTGAACTGCGCGCCAACCAGGCCGTTCCAACAATTCCTGCAGCTGGTCCAGATTCACCTGACCAGCAGGAAGCGGTCAGCAAGGTTGCCGATACGGACGGATTCAACTGGGGATACGACCCGTACCACTACCAGACACCAGAAGGCTCCTACACCACCGACGAAAACCAAAACGGTGACGGACGCACGTACGAGTTCCGTGCTATGGTCGGCGGGCTCCATGCTGCTGGCTATCAAGTGGTCCTCGATCAGGTATATAACCACTCCTCAGCCTCCGGCGATGACGAGAAATCCGTCCTAGATAAGATCGTGCCGGACTACTACCACCGCCTGTCGAACACCGGCAAGGTAGAAAACTCCACGTGCTGTGCCAACCTCGCTACTGAGAACGTCATGATGGAAAAGCTCATGGTCGATTCCCTGGTAACCTGGGCACGCGATTACCACGTTGATGGCTTCCGTTTCGACCTTATGGGACACCATTCAGTAAAGAATATGCAGGCGGCTCGGGCGGCCTTGGATGCCTTGACCTTGGATAAAGACGGCGTGGATGGCAAGTCCATCTACATGTACGGCGAAGGCTGGAATTTCGGCGAAGTTGCGGATAACGCTCGCTTCATCCAGGCAAAGCAAGGGCAGCTAGATGGCACAGGCATCGGATCATTCAATGACCGTTTGCGCGATGCTGTTCACGGTGGCGGCCCCTTCGATTCCGATGTGCGCGAATTCCAAGGCTTCGGCAACGGGCTGTTCAGTGATCCAAACGGGATCGGCAAGCTCAGCCCAGATGAGCAAAAGGCCCGTCTGGCCCATTCCACCGATCTCATTCGTCTCGGAATGGCTGGAAATCTGAAGGATTACTCCTTCACCACTGCCGACGGCACGACGAAACGCGGTGAAGAGATTGATTACAACGGCCAGCACGCTGGCTTTGCGAGCGAACCGGCCGAGAACGTCAATTACGTCGATGCGCATGACAACGAGACGCTTTTCGATCTGAACGTCATGAAGCTACCGACGAGCACCTCAATGAACGATCGAGTGCGGATGAACATTATCTCTCTCGCTCCGGTCACTTGGGGGCAGTCGCCAGTGTTCTGGCATGCCGGCACGGATATTTTGCGTTCGAAGTCCTTAGATCGCGATTCGTACAACTCCGGTGACTACTTCAACGCTATTGACTGGACGATGCAGGATAACGGCTTCGGCCACGGCTTACCCGTTAAATCAAAGAACGGTGAAAAGTGGTCGTGGATGGCTCCGTTACTGCGCAACGCCGACCTTAAGCCGACGCACGCGGATATGGAGAAATCGACCCTGATGGCCCAAGAGCTACTCAAGGTACGTTCCTCCTCGCCGCTGTTCTCACTGGGATCTGCTGCGTTGATTCGCGAGCGCGTGACCTTCCCCGGATCAGGGCCGCAGGCCGTCCCCGGATTGCTCCTGATGCATATCGAGGATAAGCCGGGCACAGTTGCAACCGATATTGATTCTGCTCACGATGGCGCATTAATCGCGATTAATGCCACGCCACAGACGCAGACGCAAACTATCGCGCAACTTGCTGGGCGCACCTACACCGTTAATGACATTCAGGCGAACGGTGTGGACGCCTCGGTTATTGGCAAGGTTTCATGGGATGCGGCCACCGGCACGATAAGCGTACCGGGACGCACCGCTGTTGTGTTGTTTGCTAACCCCAGCCCGACGCCGCAGCCTCAGCCGCAACCGACTCCGCAACCACAGCCAGCTCCTACACCGAGCCAGCCGATCATTGCAGAGGGCGACGCCCCCAGCGCACTACCGAATACCGGCGCTGCCGTGGGTATGCCCATCCTGATCGCTGCTGGTCTGACAGCCGCTGGCGTCATCATGGTTGCCCTGCGCCAACGTCGCCGGTAATCCCCATGCTGGCGATATAAACGGTGCTTGATCCGGCATAATCGCTTACGCCGGATCAAGCACGTGGGCCGCCCCGAGAGATTCTCGGGGCGGCCCACTTTTTACCGTCGTATTTTTAGCGCTCCTGCCGTTCTTCTACAAGCTCGTTCTTCGCGCCTACGGCTAGAAGGCTCCATGCCCTTCACGGGAAAGGAAGATCCTATCCGAGGTGCCGTTGCGAGTACAGGTGACGCCTTCACGTGCTACCGAGCAGGTCACACCAGCATGGGTAAAGGTTGACCCATATTGTGATTGGTCAAGCTGAACAACTGATCCACCACTGACGTTATCCGTACCTCCCGTTCCCGGCTGGAGAACATAACTGGCTGACTGCCCATTTTGATCGGCATAGATGGTGCACTGCACCCCGATATGCGGATCATTTTGCGGGAACGTACAGGAGATATTTCCTGTCGGGGTATAAAAACCGCCAGCTAATGCCCCTGGTTGACTCGTCGAACTCGGGCTGGGCGTCGGCGTCGCCGGCTTGAAATCAGCGCTGATCTTTTCTCCGAGCTCAGCAAGATTCTTACTAGAGCTTTGAGCTTGCAGCATAGCGCTGAGATACTCCGCGCTCGCCGATCCACAACGCGCCCCTAGCTCATGCACTTCTTTCGTGATCGTCTGAGCATAGGGCGAAGCGAGGAACTCACTTTCCGGAATATCGCCAGCCTGTTTCGCATATTTCATCGTCGTTTGGGTAATTTTCTGCATATCGACGCAGGAAATCGAATGCATCTGCTGAGCGTAGTCAGCCTCCGTCAGCGTCGTTTTATCCCCATTATCAGCATCTTCTTTTGTTTTGCCATCACTTGATTGTGATGCAGACGGGCTAGGAGACGCTGGCTTCGTTTCCTTAGGTTCGGTTTTCTCCACTGATGAGGTGGCCTTAGGCTGGGACGCATTCGGATCCTCAGCATCTTTACCCTTGCCTCCGAAAATTAGCCACGCAGCTAACAGCAGACCCAGAATAATGACGATCCCGCTCAGAATCCACCACACCAGGCCCTTGCGAGAGTTATCTTTTTTCTGCTCGTTATATGCCGGAGATGGGTTAACCGTTTGCGGCACATACGCCGCCTGCTGATATGCAGGAACGCTAGCTTCTTCCGCCAACACTGCATTAGCTGGCGCATGGTTCTGTGCCGAGGATTGAGACGCCGAGTACTCATGAGCAGCAACCGGCGAGCCAGCAACCGGATAGCTGATCGGCGCAGATTCTGAATATCCGGGAGAATACCTCGGGATGTATTCCGTGGATCGGTTCGAGGCATCCGGCGTGCTCTCAGCGCCCGCCGGTTCCTCAGCTCGCATAGCGCCTGCCATATATGAGGTCTGCGGGTAATCCTGCCATTCGGTAGCGCTGGGTGCGCCTGCCTCAGCGGTATCTTCTGCCGTGTTTTCTGCAGTATCTAAAGCGTCAATATGTGCCGTATCTGTCGCAGTATCAACGCTCGTTGCCTGCACCGTATCTGCCTCGGCAGCAGCTATCTGGCTCGCCTGCGCTCCGGCAGCCTCCGCTTCCAGCATTTCCACGTCGGCGCTATCCGTTTCAGCCGTTTGTGCGTCGTATTCCAAGTATGAATCTGGCTGCGGCGCCCCCGTTTGTGCTGCCCCAGCGTCGCTTATATGCGCTTCATCGGGTGAAAACTCCTGGTGTGAAGCCTCCCCAGCATAGTGCGCCGTCAACATATCGGCTGACATATCAGCTGAGGGCACCCCTAGCGGCGGCACATCTGCCGAACCCACCGACATATCTGAGGTATCTGAAGCCATACCCGCTAATGCAGCACTCGTCGCCATCTCGGCTGGCATATCTGGAACATCAGCCACGACGGCATTCACCATCGTATGTGCCATCTCGTCAGCTCCACTAGGCTTTTCATCTTCCCACGCCACCGCGTCAACCGAATCTACAGCCTCGTTCGCCGATTGGAGATTTTCCAGCGACCGATCATCTGTGGAGTATTCACCAGCAGCAGGCATAACTGACGTCTCCGTCATGCCATCCGTATCTGCCGTTTCGCCTGCTACCTCAGCCGAATCTACAACCGTATTCTCAGATTCCCAGTAGCTACCTGCAGCGTCAACTGCTGTTTCTCTCATACCCTCATCGGCATTCAGATACGAAGCACCCTCGCTCCCTCGTTGCGCCAAGGCCGCATCTACGGTTGGATCACCCAGCTGACCCAACCACTCCAACAAGGCCGGATACGTCGATGGGTTCAATGCAATTGCCGGACGTAACTGCGGATACTGAGCTGCAATATAGTGCAATGTTTCTAATGGCGTCTGTGGATCTGCCGCTAACGCAGCAAAATCTTGAGATTCACCCACTTTTCTACCTCCACATCATTCATTCTCTACAGTGAAGATACCGCAATTGCCGATATAGTTGCGTATTTATCTAGCGATTCTCATAATTACGAGGGCATGACGAGTGAGCATCTCGGGCTAGAATATAGGCCGTTTCACCTGCGACTATCGCGTTTCATCGCTACGGTGTCTCATCCTCGTTACAGTTCGCCTCTAGGTTTACCGCCATTACGGCTTGCATCTATCACAACGTATCTCTATGGCAACTCGCATCTATTGCTACACAATCAACGGATAACATTTCGCCTCCACGGGGAGGCCAGGTGCCGTCATCACCTCACCTATAACATTTTCATCACACCAGACCGGCAGCTACCAAGCATTCGCAACAAATCGTGCTCAAGCAGTAATCCTGCCGAGCCTTTTCGTCACCCTTAATGATCGACGTATTGCTTTCTCTCTCCTCTTTTTTTCCCCCCCCCGATTCATCGGACTTCCTGCGTCAGTTCATATAAACCCACATACACTAGTGCCAGGACGTAAACTCCTATACTGGATACTGTGAAGCGTTTCCGACTTTCGCTGCGCGCACGGCAAACTCACTCCTAGACGGCGCGTTCTCTCATCAGCAGACGACGAGCACAATCAGATACGAGGTGACAGCACATGAATACACAAGACGGTCCGTTCCGAAGCAAAGAATCTGAGCCTTTTTCCACATGGAGCACCCCACAGACATCACAGACTCCACAGTTCGTCCTCAAACCAAATTTCACTCCCTATCTGACAATCCTCGTCCTGGCCGCGCTAGTCATCGGCGTACCGACCGTAGGGATTATCAAAGGCACCTGGAAAAATGTATTCCACGACTTCCTACCCATCACCATCACAATTCTTTTACTGCTGCTGGGCCTGGCGGCATTAATAGCAACGGTCATAGAGGTCCGGAATGAACGAGTATTTTTCTATGCAGACGAGTTCGTCTACGTCAGTGGCTGGCGGAAGAAAGAGGAACGAGTTCGCTACGACGAGATTGAACAATTGAGCTACGACAGCGGCTGGAGCCGAGGCGAAGTACATATAACAGTTCACACCGCTGATGGTCGCCAAGTGAAAATATCGAATCGCATTTTTAACCACCATCGCTTCGGTCGCGAGGTCAAAAAGCACATCGCTGCCGTCTTTAACGCACACCACAACCCGCAGGGTCCTCTAACTGGTACCGATCACTCCTAATCGTCACTATCTTCCAGTTATGCCAGCTCTTCGGACTCCCTCTCGTCATTCCCTTAGGCTAATTCCTTAGTATCTTTTCGAGATGGATTCGATCTTCCCCTTACTACGAACAGAAAGGTCTCGTGCAAAACTATCGCACGAAAGGGAGATATTAGAGCAGTATCGCTCGCTCTGCTCGTGCGCTAAAGGCAAATCTACATATCAAGGCACCCACAAAAAAGCGACCTCACCACGCGCAAAAGATCAACTCACCGCACGCAAGAGATCAAGTCGGATAGTTCTTCTATCCGACTACCGGCAATTTTTCGCAAAATATCGCCGGTCTTACTCCGCACTATTGCTGTGACGCCACAAGCTCAGCGCAATAACAGACCACATCCCTCTACGAACAGACCAGATCTCTCTGCGTTTAACCTCGTAGGCCGCTAATCCTGGCACGATGCAACGTATTCCCATATCGGCATCATGCACAGGATTAGCGATGATTCTTAGCGCACGCCACCACTCAGAATCCCCACAACATCGCACAACTAGACGTTGAATCGGAACTCAACGACGTCTCCGTCACGCATAACGTAATCCTTGCCCTCCATACGGACCTTGCCTGCCGCTTTTGCCGCCGCCTCTGAACCGTATTCCATGAGGTCATCGTAAGAAATCACTTGCGCTTTAATGAAGCCGCGCTCGAAATCGGTGTGGATGACCCCGGCTGCTTGTGGTGCCGTCCAGCCTTTGCGAATCGTCCACGCGCGAGCTTCTTTCGGACCAGCGGTTAAATACGTCTGCAGTCCCAGCGTTTCAAAGCCGACGCGGGCAAGCTGATCCAAACCAGCTTCCGTCTGCCCCGTCGATTCCAGCAGTTCGCGAGCCTCCTCGCCGCTGAGTTCCACCAATTCTGATTCAAATTTCGCGTCGAGGAAGATTGCCTGTGCCGGTGCAACGAGTTCGCGTAACTCTCGCTGCATTTCCTCATTAGCCAGCCCCTCGTCGTCAGTATTAAAGACATAGATGAAGGGCTTAGTGGTCATCAACTGGAAAGACGCCAAAATTGCCGGATCGAGATCACGCCCCGCTGAATATAAAGTTTTTCCTTCAGACAAAATCTCCAACGCCTGCTCAGCGACGGCGACGTACTCTGGACCAATTTTCTTGCCGGTAACTTCTTTACGTAGCCGTGGGAGTTGCTTTTCTAATGTCTGAATATCGGCAAGCACAAGTTCGGTTGTGATTGTCTCGATGTCGGCGGCTGGATTGACGCACCCATCCACATGGGTCACATCGGGATCGGCGAATGCTCGCGTCACCTGGCAGATTGCGTCAGCTTCACGAATGTTGGCGAGGAATTGATTTCCAAGTCCTTCACCTTCCGAGGCGCCACGGACGATTCCGGCAATATCAACGAATGACACTGTTGCCGGGACGACCCGCGCCGAATCATACATTTGTGCCAGCGTATCCAAGCGCGGATCAGGCAAGGGAACGACACCAACATTAGGTTCAATTGTTGCGAACGGATAGTTCGCAGCAAGGACGTCTGCTCGCGTGAGCGCATTGAAAAGAGTCGATTTGCCGACGTTGGGCAAGCCTGCAATACCAATTGTTAAAGCCACGCCCTCTAGTTTAGACCACTGAACGCCCGTTACGGGAACATCGTCGGCAGACCACTGATCAGCTCTGGCAATGAGGTAAAGAATCGTTCATCTGCGTTGAACTTCAACAATGCCGCCACCACAAGCGCAATAACCACAATGAGGACTGCTGCAAGAGCCACAGCGTATCGACGTCGCCATGCCTTTGGCTTCACTGTTGGCACGTGTTGTTGCGGGCGTTGGCGTCTCAGCGGCGTTCTGAGACGATCAACCGGAATAGACGCAGCGTTGGAGTGAGGCCGTTGAGACCGTGAGACAACCGATACGCTGGATGAATGGGCTGACGCTAACCGTGCGGTGCGGGTGCGCGAAGGTGGCGGCGCACCGGGCACGGATCGGTGGCGTACCGGGCGAAGGGTGTAGCCAGGAAACAGTATCGTCACCGCGAGTAGTAGCGCGAGCGCGATGAGGCTTGCAAGGATGATGGTTCCAGTCCCCATCAGGCTAAACGGTGGACATGGCGGGATAATAGCGTCTAATTGGTTGGCCGCTGTGGCGGGGTCGATTTCGCCTGCTGCGGTATTAGCTGTAGCATTAGCCGGATTGTTGGCGGTCACATTAGCTGGAGCTGCTGTCGATGCCGCTGGCGGTTGTGGCGTGGCAGCCGCCGCAGCTTGTGAGGAATGTGCAGCCGGGTTTTCCACGGTTTTAACCCAGTTCTGTACGCCATCTGAACGCCACCATCGCAACGCGTCAGGTAGCTGTTTTGTCCATGTCTTCCACGTGTGCCCTCCCTCGTCTTGGACGACGGTTTGTAGGTTGAGGTTATTGTTTTTCAATGCTTTCGCATTGTTGATCATAGCCATCGCATCCGGATCGGAGGCTGTGGACGCTAGGTAGAGTGCCGCGGGGTGGTTGAGTGTTGCGATCATCTGTGAGATGACGTTGTCGTGTTGCGTTGCCGCGTCGGCGTGTGAGAGCGCCCCCATCAAAGGCTGATCAAAGCCTGACATTGAGATCCCTGCGCCGTACAGTTGCGGATGACGCAGCGCCAGATTCGCCGAACAGTAAGCGCCCGACGAGATGCCGTAGATGGCCCAATCTTGACGTTCACTAGATACGTTGGGGAACGTAGATCGAATCGCTTTTGGCACATCGCGCGTCACCCACGTCTCGACTTGCGGGCGTCCAGGGAAATCGCGGCAGTCCGGTTCGCCTTCATTGCTAATCAAATCAGGCACAACAAAAATGGTGGGTTTTATCGTGCCGTCAGCGATAAGACTGCTATACGTGGTTTCCCAGTTCAATGCCCGCACTACCCCTCGCCACGATCCAGGGAATCCGTGCATGAACTCGATGACGGAATACGTCTTTCCGTCAGTTGGCGAGTATCCCGGTGGCAACCATACAGCTACCACGGACGACACTTTAGAATTCGGACCAGTCCAGTCCGCACGGTAGACGTTAGTCATATCATCACTAGGCACCATTTGCATATGCCACTGCGGATCTGGGCTTGGATCAGTATCGGCACTGATCCGCCCGTCATCGGCCACCTCGGTGGCTGGTTGAGCCACCGGCTTTAAGGCCTGGGTATCATCGTCGGCCAGAGCAAAGAGTGCTGAGGTGTTGGAGAAGAAGCCCATTTGAAGATTCGACGTCAGCCCGATGGCAGCTAGCGCACTGGCTGCGGCAAGCACGGTAACGCCCGCAGCACCACAGCGCCGCCATAGCCCTTTGCGCATGAGCAGCATAGCGGCTAGAGCTATCAAAATTACGGTGATAACTCCGGCCCCTATCGGCCACCATTTCGACATGAGTGTCACGTTCGGTCCTCTCATCAAATCGCGGCGACGCTAGTGCACTCCGCCACAACAATTCAACTGAGAGAACCATGAAAGATCATGGGAATAGAGCGGTAATTATCTGGATTATTTCCGAAAGAATTCTGATATTTGAAGACTCACCTATCAATGCGTAATCGAGTGTCGCTTGACCTGCAAAACATTGCTGGACTCCAGCGCGTCTCCTCAGAACCATGCCAGATATTATGAAATATAATCTTCCCGGCATCGCATACCGCAACGATTATCGGTGGATACCGCCACGCACCGGACTCGATGGTAATCTCGCTCACCTCTGCCGCTTCTCGTTACCATCACGCAAAATGCCCGCTATGGTATGAGAGTGCTTCGTGAGATAAAAAATATTGCGTTCTTTACTGTCGGTATCACCTTCCTATCCCTCGGCATTGCATTGTTGACCCTTGCCGGCCTAGGTACATCCCCTATTGGCTCGCCAATGTGGGCCCTGTATCTTGTGACGGGGTGGAGCTTCGGCACCTGGAATTTCATTATTTGTGCACTACTTGTGGTACTGCAGTGGGCCTTGCTGCGCAAAGATTTCCCCCAATGGTACTGGGTGCAGGTCCCCTTAGCATTACTTCAATCCGTTATTCTTGATGGCTGCATGGCAATATGCCGCTCCTGGCATTTGACTCCTACAAGCTATCCACTGCAGATCCTTCAGATGATTATCGCGGTTGCCATTATGGCACTGGGGATCGCATGCGAAGTATCGACCAAAAAGTATTTCCTCCCTACTGAAGGAATCTTGGTGGCAGTTTCGCAAGTAACGCGAATGAAGGTACCCACCATCAAAGTGTGTAATGACGTCATCTTTGTTCTGTCAGGTCTGGCTATCTCCTTTCTATTCTTATCCGGCATTGAAGGAGTGCGCGAAGGAACGCTGGTAGCAGCCATCATGACCGGCGTATTCGTTGGCTGGATGCAAGGCGCAGTAGATACGTGCTATCGGGTAACTGTTGGCTCGGAGCCTGACCCTGAAACCGTGTAGCTGTTACGACTAGCTAGTATCCGCCCTTGTGCGGCAACAACTAATCCCGCCGATGGCGAAGCTTCCTACATCTAGCGGTCACCTCCTATTCTCCTGTTCATCTTTATGACACTCACTCGTGCTCTCCAGGATAATTAGCGCCTGAATACTGTATGTCGTTGATGCACAGGAGATAGGCTTATCCACAGACTTATGCGCGAGCTGACGTAAAAATTTCTTAATGGAACACCCAGTAGACTGACGATATGACGATTTCTTTCCTCTCAATTTTCTTTATCGTCATCGCGTTTGTCTGCGGTGGCGTCATGGGATACCTCATTGGTATCTCTCGTTGCGCCACTCAGGCTCGCCAGGCCTCCGAACGTGAAAGTGAATACCGCGCTCAAGCCGCAGCAGCCGTTGCCCGAGCCGAAACGCTGAGCCGCCATAATGAGCAGCTCAGCGAACAGAGCGCTTACGACACGCAGGTTTTACAGGTCTTAGCTCCTCTCACCCAGCAACTTGAGCAAGTCACGACGCACATGCACCGCATGGAGAATACCGCCGCCAGCCAACACTCACAGATTGTGGCGCAATTACGCCGAGAAGAGCAGCTCTATATTGATCTGGCGCATACAACATCCTCACTCAATGCAGCCTTGCGCAGTGGATCTGCTCGCGGATCCTGGGGAGAAGTGCAATTGCGGCGCATTATTGAAGCTGCCGGCATGATGGAACATGTTGATTTTGATATGCAAACAAGCTCCAGCAAAGTCTCATCTAGTGCCCGTTCTGCTGGTCGCCCAGATGCCATCGTTCATCTGCCTGGAGATGCGCATATCCCGCTTGATTCCAAAGTTCCAATGGATTCCTATCTCGAAGCGATGGAGATCCCTGCCGAAGATCTCTCTGCCGCTGCCGAGCGTAACGAATTACTCACACAACACGCCAAAGCAGTACGTCGGCATATTGATTCCCTGGCAAAGCGCAACTACCCCAATGATTTTCCACATTCTCCTCAATTAACGATCCTCTTCTTACCCGCAGAATCATTGCTATCTCACGCCTTACATAACGATGCCACGTTGTTGGAATACGCAATGACTCGCAATATCGTCTTAGCTTCCCCCACCTCGCTACTGGCGTTATTACGTTCCATTGCAGCCGTCTGGGCAGCAGACGCAATCTCCCACGAAGCTCACGATATTATCGAGCTCGGTCAAACATTGCTTGATCGCCTATCCGTTGTATTACAGCACCTACACCAACTCGGAAAATCTCTAGGGCAATCAGTATCGGAATATAACAAAACCATTGGATCATTAGAATCTCGCTTACTGGCTACCGCCCGTTCGTTCCAGGCAATCAACCACGACGGTCTGCCCTGCCCGTCACACCTAGACGATACTCATATACGACCCACGCCCAATCATTAGCCGTAAACCCCTATAACATCTTGAGACGATCTACTAGGCAACTGACATAGCTAAACACTGAATCCAGAGAGATTCTCATTTTGAGCTGCGCAGTTATTTCCTCAATGCGTCACTGGCACTCCTCACAGAACGCGAATCATGCCCCGACGCCTGCCCGAATACCAATCCACAAAGCGCATAACCGGACTTCACTAAAGCAAGATGCATGCCCAAATATGAGGCGGTGGGGTGGGGCACATAATTTATTCCTGCCCACACCCCACCGGATTCCTTGTTGTTACCGCCGGAGAATCATAACCTCTGTTATCTCAACATCCAACGATCCAGCTATCCGCCTATTAAAAACGGCGACGCGCTACCGTCATACAGACGCCACCCATCAGCAAAGCAACAGCAACCAGCCCTATTACCGAAACTGCCGCTCCGGTATGACTGAGCGAAGCACCAGAATGGCTTGAGGCAATAACTGTGCCCTCTGGTTGCGGCGTCGGAGTACCCGGATGCGTCGGCGTTCCCCCTGGCTTATCCGGTTGAACCACTGGCTTATCCCCTGGATCAGCAGGCTTTGGCTCTAACACAACAGCTCGAACTGCTGCGAGCGCCGCATCCACATCCGCCTGGGTTGCATTATTCTCTGCTGCCCGCCGCAAAACATCACGAGCCGCGTCAATTGCAGCCATATACTGCTTCCACGAGCCCTCCGTGTAATCTGCGCTGTTTAGCGTCTGCGACTTATCCACCTCAGCCTGAAGTTGCGTCGTATCTACAGCGGCACCTTTAGCGAAGCGATAAGAATACAGGTCAAATAGCTCTGCTGCCTCCGGCGCCGCAGCACGCTCCGCACCACCCACAAAACTGAAGAACACATTATGCACCCCAGTTGCCGTCATTGGCGCGTGATAATCCGCCGGCGTCGAACCGTCACCGGCTGGAATATTCACCGTTGCCACCGGCGCGGAATCCAAGGAATCTAACCGGACCTCAACCTTACCGCCAGCCTTACCAGCCGCCGAAATAGTTATTTGAGCCGCTCCTGGCTGACCAAAATCAACCTGAGATAAAGCCGTCCACTCACCGTTATTGATATTCGTGAGCTTCTGCCCCTTGCTGTTATCGGGAGTAATATCAACGACGCGAACCCCGGAACTGAGCTGGTAAACGTCACGGATACCAGAATCCCAAGCAATCGTCGAAGCCGGAATACCGCCATCAACATACGGATCCATATTCTTCACCTGCGGCAAGCCGTCATACGTCATGACAATATCGGCGATCGTACCGTCAGCATTAATAGTGATTGGGTCCAGATGAGTATTGCGGTAGCCTCGCGGTTTATCAAGATTTCCCCCGTCAGTTAAGGCTTTCGCAACCGTCTGCGCATGGTAGGCCATGTACCATGAATCACCGAGCTTGACCATCGCATGATGATTATTACCACCCACCCCGAAATATTTGGCAGGGTTTTGCATAATCTCTCCCTGATAGGTGAACGGACCCATCGGGCTCTTCGAGGTCATATACCCAATCGTTCCATAACCAATATCATGAGAGTCAATCGTCTTTTCATGACTGAAATTCGTGCAATACGTGTAGTAGTAGGTATCCCCAATTTTTGCGATACCCGAATCTTCAAACATTGCCGGAGAATCAATAGGCTGGGCCTCACCCACCGTGGAAATCATGTCCTCACCCAGTTTGATGACGCGAGCCGTATTCGGATGCTCTTTCTTCCCCTCCGGCACGCCGCCACCATAATAGAGGTAACCCGTCCCGTCATCATCAACGAGAACCGCCGGATCAAAGAGCCAAACCACGCCCTCTGACGCTTGCGTTCCCCACTTAATAAGCAGCTCTCCCTTTGGATCAGACCACGGTCCAACCGGACTATCCGAAGTCAACACCCCGACACCCGAGCCGCCATTAGCAAAATACAGGAAGAACTTTTCCGCACCATTGATCGTCTTGTGTGCTACGGCAGGCGCCCAAGAATTATTTGCCCACGGCGCAACCCCTTGCGGACCCGCCACACGGATATACCCTTCATTGCGCCAATTCACCATGTCATCGGTGGATAACACATTGATGGTCTTAACATCTGCGAAAGAATTATCTTTGATATTCCCTTTAGCGTCGTACTCATAGTCATAGGTCAAGGAACCATCAGGATTAATCTTGGTGGCGTCACCCGTCGTATAAACATACACTCGCCCGTTGTATTCCATCGCCCAGGGATCGGCACCATACCAGTAGTCGACAATGGGATTAGATTTCCCAATCTGTTTGGCAGCTTGCGCCTTTCCAACGGGACGCACCACAGGCTGCGGCGGAGTACCCATAATAGAGACGTCATCAACTAGGAAATCCGCCGTCTTGCCTGAGTTGTACACCGTCTCAATAACAAGCGACGGCTTCTCATCGTTAACCTGCAAGGCAGCACTGCCGGTAATCTTCGTCCATGTGCCCGCGCTCACCGCAGCGGAGGCCAACTGGCCACATCCAGAGAAATCACCAGCACATACCGTCATGTTAAAGGTGGCGTCTTCTGTGGATTTAATCCACATCGTCGCCGTGTATTCCTCACCTTTGACAAACTTTCCAGCAAGCGACTGGACGATACCTGCGTCAGTTGCCTTCCGGTTACTCACTTTGACGGCCGCAGAGCCCGAATGTACGTCATCGCTGACAATCTCAATGGTTGACGCCGATTCTTGGAAAAACTTTCCTGATTTCCAGCCGTCAAGACCTTTTTCAAAACCACCATTCGTGACGAGATCCGTCGCATCGGCCGCCACCGCGTTGTGCCCACCGATTCCAACTAATGCGACGCCCAACAGTGCCCCGCTAGCAATCCCCGATATTATTCGACTCCATCGAGCGGCATGACCGCTCTGATTTGTTCTCATTTTTATTCTCCTCTTCCGCGCAACTTTGCACACGAGAGCAGTAATTTTCCACTATTTAGTGGTGTGCA
This sequence comes from Trueperella sp. LYQ143, assembly GCF_046599595.1. Lineage (NCBI taxonomy): Bacteria > Bacillati > Actinomycetota > Actinomycetes > Actinomycetales > Actinomycetaceae > Trueperella > Trueperella sp. LYQ143. The sequence continues at coordinate 134,305 of NZ_JBKIWR010000001.1, forward strand.
ACAGTGCGCTACGCCGCCGTGTTTTAACGTTCACATTCCCCGATGAATGCGTGCGCACATATATAAACATGCGTAAAACAGGGCGTTACCCGCAACGCTATCACATAACTGCTGGCAGCATGAGAGAAAGAAGAACGATCTTCAATGCCCGCACCAACACTAAAGGCAATTTCTGCAACAAAATAGCCAAGTAAAAATCGGCAGTTCCGCGAAAGTAATTAGATAAGGAAGATACGCAAAACGAGCATAGCCCTGCATAGTGCTCTACTCAGACGCGGTCGTCTCTGATCGGTTATGCCCTACGATATTCTCCGTCCGGCGCGCATTAGAAGTCTGTGGGCGCTGCTCTCGCGCTCGCACCTTATGTGGGCGATCTGGCTCAACACCAATCGCTTTTAAGTCTGCCCGCAGATTCTTCGGCAAAGAGAACTGGACGTCTTCCTGGACCGTCGTCACCGGAATAACCTCGGTATAACCTAAGACCTTCAACCAATCCACCACATCGCGAACCAAAATCTCCGGGACGGACGCCCCTGAAGTCACCCCTACCGTCTGCGCCTGACTGAACCACTCCTCGCGCAACTCCTCAGCCTTATCCACCCGATATGCCGCTTTCGCGCCTGCTTCCAAGGCCACCTCAACGAGCCGCATTGAATTCGAGGAATTTGCCGAACCGACGGTAATAACCACATCAGATTCCGGCGCCATCTTTTTCACGGCCCCTTGACGATTCTGCGTGGCATAACAGATGTTATCCGAAGGCGGATCAATTAATTCTGGGAATCGCTCCCGCAACAATGTGACGATCTCCAGCGTTTCATCTACCGATAAAGTCGTCTGCGAAATCCATGCCACCCGACGTGGATCGCGAACCTGGATATTCGGGACGTCTTGCGGGCCATTAACGATCTGAATATGAGCCGGAGCTTCTCCGTACGTCCCCTCCACTTCTTCGTGCCCAGCATGACCGATCAGCAGAATATCGTAATCATCGTGCGCGAAACGAATGGCCTGTTTATGCACCTTCGTCACCAATGGGCAGGTCGCATCGATTGTCAGCAAGGAACGAGCGTCAGCCCGTTCATGCACCTGCGGGGAAACCCCATGAGCGGAAAAAACGACGCGCTCACCCTCCGGCACTTCATCGGTATCATCAACAAAAATTGCCCCACGACGCGAGAGGGTTTCGACCACAAATTTGTTATGCACGATCTCTTTACGCACATAAATCGGTGCCCCATAAAGCTCTAAGGCCTTTTCCACCGCGTCAACAGCTCTATCCACTCCAGCACAGTATCCGCGTGGAGTCGCCACGAGAATACGCTTGCCATCCCTCGCAGGGGACGACGGAATATCCTGCGGAAATGCCGAAGCGCCAGCTAAGCTCATCGGAGTTACCTGCTCAGCAGTTTTATCCATCGACGTCATCTCCTCACATATTCCTAGCCACAATAACAATTCCTGCCCAACAGCACATAGCTATTTACCGACATAGCCTACGCACCCACAGCGTCAACGTCGATGATACCCCTAGCCAGGTTCCACACCGTGAGCTATCCACAGCTACACCTGTTTCATAGGAAATAGACTTCCGACGCTCATGGCCGCGCATATCCAAGCGACTCACATTTTCAGCTATCTGCACCTGACAGCCTGATTATGCGCCCGCTATTTCCTTTCTCCGCCCGCCCCCGCCTAAGCAGTACTTTCCAATGCTCACGCTCCCACTATTCCTCACGTGCTACCACTACCTTCTCACCAGTACACCTTCACTAAAAGCTAAACGGGGACGCCCACCCCTTCTATTTTTGCTCCGCTATCCAAATTGCATTTTGCTACCACACATCGCAGAAAAACTACCCGCCGCATACAGCACGCGCTCTTATCCTAAAGCGCGGATCCACTGCCATCGCAGCGCACCAATGCGCACTGCCATCTCGATAAGCCGCTATCTGTTTGGCGCACCCACAAATGGCGTATTCTTAAAGAATGACGACTCCAGTCACTATTCCGCCACATCTTCCACAGCGCACTGATCTCACCACGCCCGAACACCCCTGGCCACTAGGGCTGCTCGCTGTGAAGATGAAAGAATATATTGCGCACATTTCCCGACTCTGGGTAGAGGGGGAAATCACCCAATTCACCATGCGCCCTGGGGCGAAAGTGCAATTCTTCCGGCTACAAGATCCATCTGATAACCGCAGTATGCAGGTGAAGATCTGGACGACTGCAATCCCTGCCGGACTACACGAAGGAATGCGAGTCGTTCTCGGCGTCAAACCTGATTTTTGGGACGGAAAAGGGGAATTCACCCTCCAAGCATTCGACATCCGCCCGGTCGGCACCGGCGATCTCCTGGCTCGCATCGAAGCACTGCGCGCCCAACTCGCCGCCGAAGGGCTCTTCCATGCCTCCCGCAAACGCCCACTGCCCTTTCTTCCACGCACAATCGGCTTAATTTGCGGTCGAAACACCAAAGCAAAAGAAGATGTCGTGGAAAACGTCGTCCGTCGCTGGCCTGCCGCACGTTTCGATATTCGCGAAGTTGTCGTTCAAGGTCCCACTGCCGTTGACCAGATGCTCGGAGCATTAGACACTCTCGCCCAACAAGCCGAGGTTGACGTCATCATCTTTGCCCGTGGCGGCGGCTCCGTCGAAGATCTCTTCCCATTCTCTGACGAGCGGCTCCTGCGCGCAGTCAGTGCCGTACCGATTCCCGTCGTCTCTGCAATTGGCCATGAAGGAGATTGCCCACTGCTAGACCTGGTTGCAGATTTCCGTGCGTCAACCCCGACCGACGCGGCAAAAAACGTCGTCCCAAATATGAGCGAAGAAAAAGAACAGCTCGCTGCTGCCCTCCAGCGTGGACGTTCCGCTATTACGAACCGCCTGGCAACGGCCGCACACGACGTCCAGCTTTTGCGCTCACATCCGGCATTCTCGCAGCCAACTCGCCTGGTCGATATGCGCGGTGAAGATTTACGCTACCAGCGTCAGTGGCTCACTGAGCTTATTAACCGCTTCACCGCCGAGCAACGCACCTCACTGGCTTCAGATATTGCGCATTTGCGCGCGCTTTCTCCGCTGGCTACTTTGCAAAGAGGGTACGCTGTATTACGTACCCCGCACGGAGTTCTCTCTCGCGTGCGCGACGCTAACGTCGGCATGGTCGCCCACGCCACGTTGGCTGACGGGTCTTTCGATATCACTATCGACCGGATCACCCCTGCGGATCGAAAGGAACGCCTATGAGCACTCCACAATCTGCCATTCGCACGCCGGACGAGCTCGATGCCGAAGTAGCCGCATTGAGCTACGAGGAGGCGCGCTCGCAGCTAGCGGGTATCGTCGCCATTCTTGACCAAGGGAATTTATCGCTGGATGAGGCCATCGCCCAATGGGAACGCGGAGAAGCCCTTGCACGCCGCTGTGAAGCCTGGCTCGATAGCGCCCGCCAACGCTTACAAGCCGCCCAAGATCGCGCTCGGATAACCTCCGCTGGCGCCCTCGATACCTCGGATCATTCAGCGGAATCCTCTGGCAATGGCAATACCTCCCCAATCTCAAATGGGCACGCACCAGATTCACCATCTAAGACCCCAACGCAATCCTCGGCGTCGAATCATCCTCACAACTTCGCCACACCTGAGAGTCAGGGTGAGGGGCTGTCATGAGTTGCCTGGTCATCGGCGAATCCCTGATCGACGTCGTTAAACGAGCAGACGGAACAACGACTCGCCATCCTGGTGGATCTCCGATGAATGTTGCCGTCGGTCTGGCACGGCTCGGCCGCAACGCCCACCTGCTCACTCGAATAGGGGATGACGCTGACGGGCTAACAATTCGGCGCTACCTAGACAACGCCGGTGTACATCTGCTCCCTGATTCCATCGTCGTTGAACCAACCTCCATCGCATTAGCGACAATTGACGACTATGGCGCGCCAACATATCGTTTCGATGTCCACTGTGCTTACCGAGAGCCACCGACGAGCGCTGAAGAGATTGCCGAGCTCCTTGCAGCCCCTCCGCAGCACGTCCATATTGGATCCATCGGCGCTCACCTGCACCCTGGCGCGGATACCGTCCGGCGGTGGATTGAACTTCTCCACCCATATTCCACGATTTCCTATGATCCGAATGTGCGGCTTTCCATTCTCCGCTCAGCCCAAGCTGTGATTGATGATATTGCTCGTCTTGTGCCGTATCTCGATGTGGTTAAAGCCTCCGCTGCGGATTTAGCAGAACTCGCCGGTCATCCCATTGATCCGGACGAGGCTGCCGCCCGATTCCTTAATGCTGGCGTCAAGCTCGTCGCTATCACTACTGGCGCTGATGGAATGCGCATATACACTGGCACTCATTCCATAAGTGTTCCCGCTGCCTCGGTAACGGTTGTCGATTGCGTGGGCGCAGGTGACGCCCTTATGGCAGCTTTAATTGACGGGTTAGCACGGGTGAGTGTATTAGGGACCGACGGGCATGCTCTCAGCTCAATCTCCGCAAAGACGTTAACTTCAGTAGCGACCTATGCGGTGGCCGCTGCGGGGATCACGGTATCGCGAGCCGGAGCTAATCCCCCTACTCGCGACGAGCTAATCGAGCTGGGGCGCTACTTCACGATCTAATGTTACCTGCCAGCATTTTCTGCAGTGGGATCCTTATTTCTGCCAGTTGCCAGGCGTACCCCTGACGGCCAAGCATAGTGCGGGAGTACGTCTGCGCTGTACCGTTCAGGCTGTTCAGCTACTTTCCCATACGGCGCTCTCGCGCTGCGTAATCTCGCAAAGCCCGCAAGAGGTCAGTTCGCCGGAACTCTGGCCAGTACGCCTCACAAAAGTACAGTTCCGTATGTACCGTCTGCCATAGCATGAATCCGCTCATACGCTGCTCACCAGAGGTACGGATAATCAAATCTGGATCAGGCTGCCCTTTGGTGTACATGTGGTCAGTAATATCGGCGATCGTTACTTCGCGGGCGACGTCCTCTAGGCTGGCCCCGCGTTGTGCACATTCTGCAAGGTAGCTTCGCACGGCGTTCGTGATTTCTTGCCGCCCGCCGTATCCCACCGCGACGTTGACCGTCATGCCCTCAATCTGGGATGTTTCCTGTTGTGATGCTTGTAATCGTTGCGCCGCCTGGGAATCAACTAGCGTCAGATCGCCAATCATGCGGATTTTCCAGCGCTGGCTGGCCGCCAGATTCTCAACCGCGTCACAGATAATGCCGATGAGTTCAGTCAATTCGGCGTTACTGCGTTTGAGGTTATCTGTTGACAGCATCCATAGGGTGACGATCTGGATTCCGGCTTCTTCGCACCAGCCCAATACCTCGCTGATATGGTCTGCACCGCGACGATGACCCGTCGCAGCCGATGATCCGAGAGCTTTTGCCCAGCGGCGATTTCCGTCCAAAATGATGCCAACATGTGTTGGAATATTCGGACGGGCAATCTCCCGCGCTAGTCTGCGTTCGTATATTGAGTACAGAAACTCAGGAACTTTCATCCATGCTCCCTTGCCGGCTATCGAGCTGCTCTGCGGCTGGCAACCGTCAACAAAATCAGCCCTCCACGAAAATAGTCTACCGAGTAAGACCGCACTGTGCTCAGCAGATAAAACACACTACAGTGAAATACAACGTTCCCAGTTCAAACCGACGTGATGGATCAAGGATCATGGACAGCACACCTTCTTCGTTTTCATCCGCCGACTCTCCTCGGCATACTTCAACTCCGCCCAAGGTCATGCCCGATGCGGCTACTCCCACGCTCACAGGTAGAGCTACCCGCGTGATGGAAAAAGGCTCCACGCAAGATACTGCGCCGGCACACCCACCGGCAACCCGAGCAGAGCGGAAAGCGTTTTATGCCGCGTTGCCCAAACCGAGCGCACGTGGCTGGATTCATGCGTTAATTGCGCCGCTGGCGCTGGCCAATGGTATTACTCTCGTGGTTCTCGCGCCAACGATCCCTACTCGCCTCGGCTGCCTCGTCTTTGCTATTTCAGCAGTGCTCCTTTTTGGTAACTCGGGGGTTTATCATCGGGGGAACTGGAATGATTCCGTCAGCGCTGTATTGCAGCGAATTGACCATGCCAATATTTTCCTTCTTATCGCTGGCACATATACCCCGATGTCTATTTCTCTGCTTGAGGCCCGACGTGCAGTTTTAGTGTTGACGATCGTGTGGGCTGGGGCGATCACCGGGACGCTCATTCATGTATTCCATCTTCATGCTCCGCGTTGGTTTCTCGTTGCGCTCTATATTCTTTTAGGGTGGGTCGCTGTTTTCTTCCTTCCAGATTTTCTTCACAGCGGCGGGGTGGCCATCTTGGTTTTGCTGTTGTGTGGCGGGGTGGCATATACGGTTGGCGCGGTGTTTTATGCGATGCGGTGGCCGAATCCTTGGCCGGCTCATTTTGGGTTTCACGAGTTTTTCCATGTGGGCACCGTCGTGGGGTATATCTGCCATTCGATTGCCGTATGGCTGGCCATTTTTCATTAGGAATACGATAAGCGGTGCCGGTGGCGGTATTGCTGCGCGGGTGTTCCGTTCTCGCAATGTTCTAGCCTTTTGTAGTGGCCAGCATACGTATTTGTGCCTTTATGCCACATAAAAGCTCTCATTAGCGCAAAACGCCAGGCATATAGCTGGTGGATGCATCTGCTTTCGTTATGTGCCCTGCACATATATTCACATGTATTTTCTCGAGTTATAGGAGAACAGACGTTAAAGCCCGCACTTCGATAGCCCACTATCTACACACCCAACTATCTGATAGCCCGCCATCTGATGCCACACTGCCTGCGCTACCAGATAACGATCTTACATATTTCTCTCTCAGCACCGAACAGGGGTATCTACCGTCGGACCTCATTACCTACACGCACAAGGTATTCCACGAAAGCGCCCACTTACCTACCGTATTCACATCGGCATTTTCTGATATTGCGATCCCTCTTTCCGCTTCACATTCGAGGGAGTAGATTAAGGGGCATTAACTGACCGTCAAAGGAGATGATTATGTCATCACGTAAACGTACCGGCTCATGGAATACCCCTGCCAGTGAAGCCCTGCGCATGCCAGCAGGATTCGATCTATCGACGTTTGATCGGGCAAGCACCCCAGGTTTTTCGGGATCGAAGTCCTCCAGCAAAAAAGTGCTTGCTGCTCGGGGTCAGGTGCTTGACGCTCTCCAGGAACGTTTCTTTGCGCAGGCTCGCAGTGGGGATACGCGCAAACTTCTCGTCATCGTCCAGGGTCTGGATACCGCAGGCAAAGGCGGTCTTGCCCGGCATGTTCTTGGGCTGGTTGACCCGCAGGGCGTACATATTGCTAATTTTGGTAAACCAACCGAAGAAGAGCTGTCCCATCATTTCTTGTGGCGTATTACCCGCAAGCTGCCACCGGCTGGAAAGATTGGATACTTTGACCGCTCGCATTATGAGGACGTCCTTATCGGTCGGGTGGATAAGCTAGCGCCCGCGGAAGAGATCGAAAAGCGCTACGAGGAGATCAACGCCTGGGAGCAGTCACTTATTGATGACGGGTTTACGCTCATTAAAGTGGGGTTGATGATTTCTCATCATGAGCAAGGTCTGCGGCTTGCTGAACGTCTTGCCCGAAAAGATAAGTGGTGGAAGTACAGCTCGGGAGATATTGATACCCGTAAAAAGTGGGACGCCTATCAGGAGGCGTATCAGATCATGTTTGAGCGTACCAATACGCCATATGCTCCGTGGTTTATTATCCCTGCGGATAAGAAGTGGTATGCCCGATTGGCTGTCACCGAGCTCATTATTGAAGCCCTGGAAGCCTATCAGCAGAATTGGCCGGTGCCCCGTTGGCATTTGGATGTGCAAATTCGCCGATTGACGGAGACTCTCCCTAAGCCCTCGCGCGCGGCGAAGAAACTGTTGAAGAAAGCCCGCGCTTTGGCTGAAAAATCTAGTCGTGCTACCCCAAACGGGAATGAGGAAGAAAAAGCTGACGATCCAGATACAGAGGCGAACTAAACTGAGCTGAACTGAATGCTAGCAAAGGCGCTTCAAGCGCCGCGCATCCCAGCCACTGACGGATGGTTCCTAACGCCGGAGAATAGACCGGCTACGCCTCATTGAGTCAGGAAAATAGGCTGGCTGCGTCCCATGCGGCTGACTCACGCTTGAAGTGTGCAAGCTGGGCTGCGATAGCTCGCGGGAGGCGGCGCGATAAAATTTCTCATCGCGCCGCCTCCCGCCGCACTCGCCATACGCCCAGCATTCTCGGCTATCCGACGCTTAGTTGCGCAGCAATCTGGCTTACTCGCCGTCATTAGTTACGCAACAGCGCCGCGCCCATTTACCTGCCGCCTGCTTACATAAGAAGTTTTACACCTGGAATCCGTTCAAAGAGATCACGTTCTTGGGCCTCCGCCCGCCCAACTGTGCTCCATGCTAAGCAGAAGTCTTCCCAGGGCCACACTTGCGCTTCCAGATCGCGCGGGACGGCAAAGAAGAAGCCCTCCGGATCAATTTGTGTCGCATGCGCATGCAAGGCGGCGTCGCGCTGGGCAAAAAAGTCTGCGACATAGATCCGAGCACATGCCTCACCGTCGCTGCCCTCGCGCTGGGCGAGCCAGTCAGCGTAGGGGCTCTCGTGCCCCGAGGCACATAGCGCGTTGTGTAACGCCATATATCGAACGTAGGTGAAGGATAAATCGTAATAGACCTTTGATACGAGCCACGGATCGCCACATTCTGGATATGCATGTGGATCGTGTGCTGCCGCAATCGCCATCATTGAAGCGGTATGTACTCGAATGTGATCCGGATGTGGGTATCCGCCGTATTCGTTGTAGGTGGTTACAACCTGGGGGCGGAACGCGCGAATCTCCCGAACAAGTGCCTGCACGACCTCATGAATCGGGGTAAGGGCAAAACATCCAGCCGGAAGTTCTGGTAGCGGATCACCTTCGGGCAGCCCGGAATCGACGAAACCTAACCATACGTGCTCAATACCTAAAGCGCGTGCCGCATGTGCCATTTCCATCCGGCGGATCTGAGGTAAGTTTTCTGCAATCTGTGGATCGTCACGTAAATGCGGGTTGAGCACGTCTCCGCGTTCTCCTCCAGTACACGTCACCACACGTACTCGACCTGCAGTTGCGTATTTCGCCATCATGCCCGCGCCTTTTGATGATTCATCATCCGGATGAGCATGAATTGCCATAAGCCGACGTTCGTTAACCATAGTGAGCCTCCTTGCATAACGCACGACGAGGGCAGGGAACCTGAGATTCGTTTGCCTGCATGGTTCTTGTCCCCGATTATAGGAGGCTTAGCGTATCGTGTCTGTACGACCCAGTTAGACCGCTGTGGGCAAAACTTGGGGATCACAGTTGGCTATGTCCTCGTGTCGGTGATACCCTCACGGCACTAGGCATGCGAGCAGGATAAGATAAGCTTGCACTCACACTCACGGCCGAAATTCAAGGAGATGAGATCATGGCTGAGGCGACGTGGCTTTCGCAGGAATCATACGATCGGCTTTCCCAGGAACTACACGAGTTAAAGACGACACGCCGGCAAGAAATCACTGAGCGTATCGCTGCTGCGCGAGCGGAAGGCGACTTGCGGGAGAATGGCGGCTACCACGCTGCCCGCGAGGAGCAGTCGAAGATTGAGGGGCGGATCCAGGAACTAACTTACTTACTAGAAAATGCCGAGGTTGGTCAGGCTCCCACTGAGACGGATGTAGTTGCTCCTGGTCTGGTGATTACTGCGTCGGTTAACGGCAAGGAAAAGCGTTTCCTATTGGGATCGCGAGAATCGAACGACTGGGTTGATGTTGACGTCTATCCAGAAAATGCCCCCTTAGGTGCAGCAATCATGGGGAAGAAAGTGGGCGATACGACGTCTTATGTTGCCCCTAACGGCAAAGAGTTCACGGTGGAGATCACCAATATCGAGCCTTTGCAGTAATGGCAGGAATCCCAGATTTCTTCTCTCGGGCTGATGACGCTGATCGGCTATCTATAACCGGTCAGCCGTCGGCTCTTGCGCAAGATCAAGGGATTCATCCGCAATCTTCCCTCCCCCAGCAGCAGAGCGTTGTTTCTCGCTCCCACCCCTCTCAATTGCGGGGTGCTAATCCCAGCTCTGGCGATACTCCGATTCCCCGTCAGCCCGCTGATGACGCTCAGATGCCGCACGCAAAGGATCAGCCGTTGAGTGAGCTCCCCGATGACATGCCGAGGACGGATCATTTTATGGATCCCGTGGCAGTTGGTCGCACCTCGCCCATTGCGCGATCGCTTGGTTTGCACGCTATCTTTGCCTGCCCGTTGCTTGATCCGATCTCCGCCGATCAGGCCGAGATTTTTCTCGCTGCCGGCTGCTATTGGGGGCTTGAAGAAATCATGTGGCAGTTAGCCGGCGTGGAGAATACCTGCGTCGGTTTCATGGGCGGGGTTACATCTAATCCGACGTATTCCGAAGTATGTAGTGGCATGACCGGGCACGCAGAAACTGTGCGGGTGGTTTATCGCCACCGTGATCCTGATGTGCTTGCGCATATTCTCCGCACTTTTTGGGAGTGCCACGATCCCACCTCACTTAACCGCCAGGGCAATGACGTCGGCACCCAATACCGTTCGGCTATTTTTCCGACGACGACGCGGCAAGCAGAGATGGCACGGTGGAGTCGCGATCAGTATGACGTGGTGTTGCGTACTGCCGGGCATACGCCGATCGTCACGGATATCGTTCCGGCGGAACAAACCAGCGGCTTTTATCCGGCTGAGGATAGCCATCAACAGTATTTATTCAAAGTGCCGCATGGCTATCGCTGCCATGTTCGAACGGGATTAGCGTGCCCCATGCCGGGAACTAACCGACCATGAGCTTAGTAATTGGGGTATCTGATAGATGGTTAGCTAGCGGGAAACTTAGGCAGCAGGAAACTATCTAAGAGATCGCCGCGCCAGCGAGAAGCTCGCCAATAGCAGGCTAAACCGTAGGGCTTTCCCATGCCTCATTAATCCATGCATGTCTTTCGTTTGCCTTGATCCCTTTCTCCTCTTTTCTTTTTCTCCTCTGCGGCTGAGCAGGGTGGTGCGCGCTCGTTAGTATCCGCGTGTTACTTGCAGGGTGTGCTGTCAGAGATATGACGGCAATCATTTCGGATACCGAGTTTGATGGCAAAAATCTGCGCGATATGAGTGGCGGGTACGGATCGGCACTCGGATATGACACCACCGTATCGCTATTCGGATGTGACACCACAGCATCACCCTGCGTTAACAGTATTTTCGCTGCGTCTTTCCTCCGGTCTTACGTATCTTCTTTTCACGCCATTTACCCCACAGCACAATAATGCCCTTGCTGCCGGAGGGAACTGTAAGACAACTGAGCCATAGGTAGCTGAACTGCTGGCAAACAGACTACATAACGCAACTGGGCTATAAGGTAGCTGCGTTACTGGCGATCGCCCTGTCAGAGGCTGTTCCCGTATAAAAGACTCGTGCATATAAGACTACTTTTTTCGCGTTGGCTGATTAGATTAGCCCTCTGCTATCTTTGAGCACGACGATGTACATTTACCGCTCGCCGTACCGTATCTCCCAGCTATCCTGGCGGCTAGCCGCTGGTGATTGATCCGACGCCATACCAGCTAGTCCAATACCCCTACCTGGAACGACGCCCGCTACACTTAAAATGCCACACGTATGAAAGGGTAAATATGGACGTCAAAATGCCAAGCGTAGCCGGAAACTTTGGCGAACTGCCAGAACTGACTTTCCCACAAGATTGCGAACCACCTCGCGGCTTGCGCGTGCAGGTGCTTATTGAAGGCGATGGGCCAGTAGTTCGCGCCGGTGACGAGATTGAGGTGGACTATCACGGTCAGATTTGGAATGGCGAGATTTTCGACTCCTCCTACTACCGCGATACCCCGTCGATCTTCCCTATCGGGGTTGGCATGGTCATTGAGGGCTGGGATGAAGCAATTGTCGGCAAGCAGGTTGGTTCTCGTCTGCTGATCTCAGTTCCACCATTTAAGGGCTATGGAAAAGCAGGCAATCCGCGCGCTGGAATTACCGGCGAAGATATATTGGTCTTTGTCGTCGACATCAAGGGGCTGGCAAAATCCGCTTTCGATTTCAACTCACTTCACGATAATTAATTCCTTGCCGCCGCACGCAGTTATCCGAGAGAAATCGTCGGCTATCTAAGGCTCTTTTCTGTCTTGGATAACCGATTGCTTTCTTGGATAACCAATTGTTCTCTTGAATAACCGACGATTTCTCTCGCAGTTCATGCCAATCTCGCGCCAAAAGTCTCTCCGTGGCGCACGGCTAACGCGAGCTGAAATAGGAATTCTGATAGTACACACTAATGGTTTGGGTGGGTCAGCACGGAGCTGACCCACCCAAACCATTACATATAAGCGATCTACCTTGACTCTTCACAGCCGAAGAGCCCTAAGGCTAGTTCCGTGAATTCAGGATCGCGATGATCCGCAGAACCTCAACATAAATCCAGATAATCGTCATTACGATGGCGATACCGCACGTCCAGGAGAACTTCTTAGGCGCACCATTAGCAATCGCAATATTGACATCTTCGAAGTCAGCGATCAGCATGTAAGCGGCAACAAGAATCATTGCTGCGCCGATGACAACGCCAAGCGGCATCCCCATGATCTCGTAGCTACGAACGCCCCATGCCTGATTCTTAAAGACGCCGAAAGCCGAAAGTAGCATATTCGCAATGCAGAAGAAGAAGTATCCCATGCCGATAACGAGGACCATCTTGCGACCCTTCGTCGTCGTGCGAATCGTCCCTGAATAATGCAAGGCCAGGGTAACACCCACAATGATTGCCGTTGCGAGGATTGCTTGCAGAGCAATACCGGGGATGATTTGATTTAACGCACCAGTAATAGCGCCGAGAGCCACGCCCTCTAGCACGGCATACATCATGGCAAGAACGGGGCTAACCATACGCTGGAAGGCCAAGATCAGACCAACGACAACCGCAGCGATGACCGTCACAGACGCGGCTGGATACCATAACTGAGCGGGTAGCAAAATCACCGTCGCCACGCCACATAGCAGGGCCGTCCCCAACAGGATGGCCACCTTGTTCATTGCATCGGTGTACGTCATCCGAGACGGATCAGCCTGAGCAAACATATCTGTGCGCGGTGCCTGCTGCTCAAAATACGTTGAGGGAGCATATTGCTCGGCGTACCCAGTCTCATACTGAACACGCTGCTGCTCCCCATAGTTGTTCGGACGCTGCTGCGGCGTCGCGAAATATGGGTTACGAGTCGTAATCGGGTTGCTCACGAGCATCTCCTGTACATTCTTGGTCACGGGTTTGCGACCATCCTGCTTTCTATTCTAATGGCGGGATGGTCGCTGTCCATACTCGCGCCTCATTGTTCGATGACAGGATAATTCCCCACGTCACCATTACAGACAATATCCACCCACAGGAGGACTCTGACCAGCGGGAGTTAACCCCAGACGCGCATTTACCCGATGTTAGCGCCCGATAGACTGAATACATCCATCACTGAAGGAGGTATCAATGATTACCGTTGAACACCTGACTAAGGATTACGGCAAGACGCGGGCGGTAGACGATTTATCCTTTACCCTTCGCCCGGGCGCAGTAACTGGCTTCCTTGGTCCTAATGGTTCGGGCAAATCAACGACGATGCGGTGTATCGTCGGGCTGGATCAACCAACAAAAGGTCGCGTCTTGGTCGGCGGAGTAGAATATTGTAACTTGACGTCACCACTAACGACTGTCGGTGCCCTCTTGGATGGTAAAGCCTTCCACATGAGCCGCACACCCTACAGTCACCTGAAGATTATCGCTGCCACGCACGGTTTCCCTATGTCACGGGTCCAAGAAGTCATTGCAATGACTGGTCTTGAATCGGTAGCCCGTAAGAAGCTCCGCGGTTTCTCCCTCGGCATGTCACAACGAGTTGGGATTGCCAGCGCCTTGCTAGGCGATCCGAGAGTACTCATCTTTGATGAGCCAGTTAACGGCCTCGATCCCGACGGCGTACGCTGGATCCGTCAGCTCATGCGCAACCTAGCGGCTGAAGGGCGCACGATTCTTGTTTCTTCGCATTTGATGTCCGAGATGGCACAGACGGCAGATGATCTGGTCATTATTGGTCGTGGCCGCCTTATCGCCAATGGTCCAATTTCCCAGTTCACTGCTTCTTCTCAACATTCCACGATTCGCCTCGCCGGCCCCGATGCCGAGCTTATTCGTCGGGTATTACGAGAGGCGAACTTCGATATTCGCGAACTGCCATCCTCAAACGACTATCCCACCGGCGCTTTTGAGATTCCTGGTAATGATCGCGGAGCTATTGGCCATCTCATGTTCAGCAACAACATCGAGATTCACGAGCTAACAGCGATACATTCCTCCCTTGAGGATGTATTTATGGAGCTCACCGGCGATCAGGTGGAATATGCGTCCGGATCTGTTGGCGCCCCCTTTGCTGGTGCTCCCGGTGCAGGGGCCGGCTTAGCGGCTGGGTATCACAATCCGCCGCAGGGCAGTTATCCACCACCTGGTAGCTATCCACCTCCTGGGGGTATGCCACCGGCTACCAACACCCCCACCATGCCACAACATTTCAGCCCACCGATTCCGCGCGACGGATCCCAACAGTAAGGAGCTTCTCATGACATCAATGGTTCACAACAGCGTCTCCTTACCTGGATCGACTTATCATCCGACTTTTGCTCGGGTAGTCAAAGCAGAGCTGGAAAAAGCGAAAATCCCGGCAGTGCGTAACTCCATCATCATCGCTTTTGCGCTCTATGTTTTTGGCTCATTTATGAGCCGTCAGGGCGAATACACCAGCACCATCAGTGGGGAGCATGTCCTCGGCGGTTACTCAATCATTGCAATGGTTCTCATTGTTATCGGGAGCTTGCTCGTCACCTCAGAGTATTCGCAAAACACGATGCGGCAAACCGTTTTGAGTGATTCGCGACGCCTCAGGCTGTTTTGCAGCAAAGCTCTCGTCACAGTTGTCGTATCCCTCATAACAATTATTCCGACGTTATGCGCTGCTACCGCTATTTTCGCCGCTAAGAACGAACAGTTTGATTTTGCGATTGACGGGATTACACCGTATGCATACGCAACGATCTACCTCATTCTCCTTGCCTTATTCACTCTAGGGCTCGGGTACCTATTGCGCTCAACCGTGGGAACAACCTTCCTCATGCTTGCGGTGTTTTCTCTAAGCGATTTGATTAGCGTAATTCCGCTGAGATTTTGCCATGAGGTCCTCGCAGATCTCACGATTCCCGCCCTCGGAACGTATGCGATCACCGGGTTCTCCCGCGTAAGCACGTTTACTGGAACCCCGCTACTTTCTGAACGTTGGATGGCACTTCTCATATTCTTTGGCTACACCGTCGTCATGTGCGCTATTGGTTTCCTACGCTTTAAGAAGAGTGACGTTTAAGACCGATAGACATGTGATGAATATGGAGAGTATGCGCTCCTAGCGCATTTCCTCTCGGGGTTAACGCCAAACCTGGTAGGGTAAAGCGATATGCGCCGCTGGATAATCCGGCGGCGCATATTGTTACAAGAGAGGATGGAATATGACTCGACGCATGGCGATAATCGCAATGACCGCCCTCGTGGCAACATTTGCCGGATGCTCACAATCAACGCCATCTGGCACTACGTCACCTGCAACGTCAACTAACTCACCTGCCGCCAGCGCGAACGATACCGCAACCCACACGCCAGAAACCGATGATAGCGCTAATACGAACGGCAGCACACCAGCAGAAACCTCACCTGCAAATAGTTCCACAGCTACGGAAAACTTCGTATTGAGCATAGATGGTCAGCGCAGAGATCCAGGGCAATACACCCTCCGCTGCATAAGCGAAGGCCCACACAAGACGAAAATTCTGATCGAACGCCCAAACGCGAATCCCTATGTCGCTGTTATTGATAGCCAACTCCATGTTTTAGCACTTGATCTATCCGATCACGAGAACAACTCTTTGCATTGGAACAACGGAAATCCGAATGGCACAATAACAGCCCAACAAAACGGCAAAAGCTACACCATATCTGGCACAATGACCCAACACGATGCCAGCACACCCCAAGGGAGTAACGTCTCTGTTGAACTACAGGTCACCTGCCCATAACTCGCTAATTCGCAGGTAAACCTGGCTGCACACAATACAACATCAACTGATACAACAGGCAGCGTATGCTCGCCTATCTGGCACAATTACAGGCCGATACCTGAGCCCGATAGGCGAGCATACGCGCTAATCCTGGCAAAGAAAGATTGGTATTGCGCACAAAACCGAATGCGCTCATCGAACAGCTCCTCATAGCCAGCGAACAAATTCGATAGGAAAGCACGCACACATGACACCTGCGCGCCATACATAAGATCAATACGATGTGCCCGGCACACCCCAGATTCACGGGGATCACTTTCGGTGCCCCCACTGGGATTCGAACCCAGACTGGATCGATTTTAAGTCGACTGCCTCTGCCGTTGGGCTATGGGGGCGTGCCGCACGCGATGTTCTCGCTCAGCACACAAACGCAGTTCGTGCAGGTCCACACGACAACGTCCATGTCTAAGAGTACCCGCCAAAGCCCCAGATCAAAAACTGACTCGGCGCAGCTTGCGTAGTTCGATTAATATGGCAGGTAGAAACGATGAATCCAATCGGGCAAGCAGAAACGCGAAAGGGATTGGAACAGCATGAGAATCACTCGCCGCTATCACAAGGCACTAAAGAACGAAACATTCGCAGGTGTCGTCCTTATCCTCGGAGCTGTTCTCGCCTTGTTGTGGGCAAATTTCCCCAACTCTGAAGTGCGCGAGCTATATGCCACGATCTCTGAAGCCCATATCGGCCCGCAAGCCTTACATCTTCACCTGAGCGTCTCACACTGGGCTTCTGATTTCCTTCTGGCGTTATTCTTCTTCATCATCGGCATGGAGCTTAAACAGGAATTCGTTATTGGCTCTCTACGCGATATTCGGCAAGCCTTAGTCCCTATTCTGGCTGCCGCATGCGGTATGGCCGGTCCGATGGGGGTATACGTCATCACCCAGTTTTTCCACGGGGAAAGCGCGAATTGGCACGGATGGGCTGTTCCAGTAGCAACCGATATTGCATTCGCATTAGGCGTCCTAGGATTATTTGGCCGCGGATTGCCTATCGCTTTACGCACATTCTTGATGACGCTTGCCGTCGTGGATGACCTCCTCGGCATTCTCATCATTGCCATTTTCTTCTCATCAAACCTGAATTTTGGCTACCTTGCTCTGGCTTTCCTTACGATCGCAGTCTTTGGGCTGTGTGCCCAGAAGCGTATCTTACGCTGGTATGTGCTGTGGCCCCTAGGAATCATCGCCTGGTATTTCATGCATGCCTCAGGAATCCATGCCACTATCGCTGGCGTTGCGCTTGGAATGACGATCCCCACCATCCAGCGCACCTCAGAAAAGCTCCCCCTTACCGAGCGACTCACTGAGCATCTTGAGTTCTACTCTGCCGGTTTCATTCTGCCGATTTTCGCTTTCTTTGCGGCTGGCGTGAATGTCATTGACTCCGGCGGCGTCGGCGCAATGCTTCGCGATTCTTCCGCAATGGGTATTTACCTCGGGTTGCCAGTCGGCAAGACGCTGGGAATTTCTCTCGGAGTTGCGATCATGGTTTACGTCTTTAAGCTCCGGTTAGGAAAAGGGCTTTATCTGCGAGATATTTTGGCGGTGTCAATGATTGCCGGTATCGGCTTTACCGTCTCGCTCTTGATCGCCACATTATCCTTCGATGCGAACAATCCCGCTGGCCCGCATGCCCGAGTAGCCGTCCTGTTAGGAACAGCGATTTCCCTGTTCATTGGCGCTTTCTTGTTGCGCTGGCGAGCCCAATGGCATATGAGCCACGACGCGAAGCCTAGCGAGGAGGAGCTCGCTCATCGTCGTGATGTTCTAGAACACGGCGTCATTGCCTCGAATGACGATATTGACGAGACGTGGGGTGAAGTACCTGGTGGCAGACCAGAAGTTGGGCCAGGGCACTACGATCGCTAACGGTTCAGGATTGGCGCTACCTGCCTATATGCCGGCGGGTATAACCTGTTGCGTTCCCAATGCATAAACTGACGCCAGAAACTGAGGAGCTAGGTTTGCCGTAGCTACCTGCTGCAATCCAGGTAGCAGATCAACGTGGTTACCGCTTCCTATGTGAATCTGCCAAAGCAACACAGTATTACCGTTTTGGCACACGTTAAGCGGAAATCCTCAAAATTCTAGCTAGCCACTCAGCGCCTATTTTCGACCACTATTTCCGCATGCCAGCAGCCTGCAAAACTGCTTTTTATACGGTTGGTAGTCACTACGCGGTGCAGCTAGCGTAAATTTTCAGTGCTGTGGCGGGTTTGGCTCACGTGCCGCCCACAGCGCCAAACCGTCAAGAATATCGTGCTCCGACGTCACCGTATGAGTAATAACGTCTGCTCCCGCATCACGGCAAATCCGACGCAAAACTTCCTGCCACACCAAAGCGCCTGCCTGGATAACGTCAACTCGCCCCGGATGCATAAACCCTAGTTTCGCCCGCTGCTCAGCCGTAGAGGTAATAAACCATTCGCAGGCCGCATCCATATCTGATACCGATAACCGAGCTCCATGAATCCGAGCAGGATCATAGGCAGCCAATCCCAATACTTTCGCAGTAATCGTCGTGATTGAACCAGCTAATCCAATAACTGTGCGCGGCACCGATAAATCAATATCTGCCGCATCAAGAGCTGCCTGCACATCACGTCGAGCGGCGGCTATCTGCTGCTCACTTGCCGGATCTGACGTTAAATGCCGCTCACGCATTCGCACACATCCAACATCCATTGACACCGCAGCATATATATCGCCATTGCGGCTACCGCAGACCAATTCCGTTGATCCGCCGCCCAAATCTACCGTCAGAATCGGATCATCGGCACCCTCCGGCAAAGACGATACTGCCCCCGTAAAAGACGCTCGCGCTTCTTGCTCCCCAGATAACACCTGGGCAGCTACCCCCAGACGCTCGCGCACGCCAACGAGGAAAATATCCCGATTAGCGGCATCTCGGGTTGCCGACGTTGCCGCAAAACGGATGGACTCTACTGCGTGCTCGCGGCATTGCGCCGCATAATCCTCAACAAAGGCTAAGGCCCGTTCCAAAGCACTAGGATCGAATATTCCAGTGCGATCAACGCCCTGACCTAATCGGGCCACTTCCATCTGCCGAACAATATCTCGCAGCGGTGCGCCGCTTTCACCTGGAACGTCAGCAATCAGCAACCGAATCGAATTCGTTCCACAGTCAATACCAGCGACCCTCACGCCTCATCCTTTCCACCGTACGGCTTTTCACAACGGCACACCTTCGAATCCCATCCGACTCGTGCCAGCGTCTCATCGCCCACCGGAACGATCCCTGCTCCCACCGCTAAAGCATAGCCCGCTAGCGCATGCAGACATTTCACCCGATCTGGCATGCCCCCCGCAGAGAAATTCGCAATCTGAGGAACGTCGGCCAGGAGGGACCGTCGCTCTAAATAGCTGCGATGAGCGCGTTCATGAGCGTGCCGGTAGTCCTCATCAACAGCGAGACGTTCATTGAATTCCACCATCTGCCCAGTGCTTTCCAACCGAGAAATATCTCGAACAAGCTCCGGCAAGGTCAGGTAAAACAATGTGGGAAACGGCGATCCATCTGGCAACTGCGGATAGGTGATCGTCACTGCTGGATTACCGCATACGCAGCGCGCCCCAATCCCGACTAAACCGCGCGGGAAACGCCCTAACTGCGCACGAAGAATCGCTACATCATCCGGACGAAGCGCACTCGCATGAGCGGCCACCCTACGCAAAGTGGATTCATCAATGTCTGGGATTTCGTGCAGCGGTGTAGTCATAGCACGTAGCCTACCCGCTTCCCCGTCTTGGCTCTCACTCGGCAACTCGGCTCATGGTGTGCTTATCATCATGCACTGTTAACTATGCTCCCACCCACATACGATTGCCCAGATATACCAACGCAAATCCATCACGCATACCACTATCTACCGCGCCTATACTCGCACGCATTTCTGCACGCTTCCGCCACTTATCAGGCGTATGCGCGGCGCGCGTCAGCGGATAGTATCGCCCACTAGCGATTTACCCAGCAGAATCAGGCGATGCCGGAGCTGGAGAATTTTCTGGCTCAGCCTCTTGGGGCTGAGCAGGCGTTGGGGCCGGTTGCGGGGAATTTTGCTCAGATTTTTCACTGTCAGGTTGAATCAGTGGCACGTTCGACGGGTTCACTGCCCCAGCACTATTGCCTGCGATTTCAATAGATTCCCACATCGTCAGATAATACGGAGTTGCCTGACGCCGCCGGTCATTGACCTCTTTGGCGCGTTCTGCGATGATCTGATCGGCCGTCCCCTTTGCCGGATCAGAAACGAGATACAGGGTTTCTCCTGGCAAAACGTAGCCTAAACGCTCCCGCGCCTGGCTACGCACAAAGGCCGGATCGTTCCATCGAGCAATTTCCTTTTCCAGGCTGGCAACCCGATCCGTCGTTTTTTCTAAAGACGCCAAGGCTTCACGCTTCTGTTGCTGCTGATCGAGATATTGGCTCAACGGATGCGCAATAATGACCACTGCCAGCAAGGCAAAGAAAATGACGGATAGCGCCCGCAAGGAAAATTGCTGCGTCTTTTCCCCATCAGTAAAAGAGATAGTGAATTTGCGGGAAAAACGGGAAGAACTCGCTGGTTTTTCAGCTTTTCGTGACGTTACCGTTGCTGGTGCGCGATGACGTTTCCACGGCAGCCGACGACCTCGTAATATCTTTCGCGGCGAATCGCCCTCTTTGTCTGGGGTATGCGCCGTTCGCATCGGCTCCTCGCCTCGCTGGCGGTTGCCACCAATAGCTGAGCGGTTCATCGCCACACTGCGAGCGCTGGCGCTTTCACGTTGCGAGGTGTTCTCGCGATAATCAGCCGGATTATTGAGCGAGCTAGAGGCACGACGAACATTGCCAGGGCGGGTAGCACCAGGCTTGCGAACTGGACGTCGAGGACTCATAGCGTTAAGTCTACGGATTGTAGGCACTCTCGGCGTGAAGCCTCACGGTGAGCCGAGCTTTTATCGGTTAGCGCACATTTTGCTAAAACATCCGCGCGCACTATATAGCCATCTCGAATCTAGGGCATGATTGCGTTCATCTCTGTGTTACAAAGAGCGCAAATAACATATTTTCGTCATGACAGCCGCCTGACGAATCGGCGCTCTATATCAATATTTACTTTTAGAGCACACTGAACCCTTCGTTGACTTTCCAAGCTTCACTTTTGCTCTCGATACCCAAGGAGTCGATCCTAACCTGTGTTATTGGCTAGATCGATACCCCATCGAAAGAAGATGAACTCACATATACGATTGAGCACTATATCACCGAGGTCCATATGGCTGGGTCATCACCTTGAGCGGGATAGGCCGCGAGCTATTTGAGGTATCGGGAACATATCGAGCCGAACATTCCTTAGCCGCTCAACTCGCTCTAGAGATCTCGCATAATTCGCAGGGCACTCCCGTTTTGCACCTCATCTCAACGCTGAGTACCGACGGTGAACTGGAAAGACCACAGCACAATCTGTAACACCGCGCTAGTGCCCAAGACTCCAAACCGCGATCAGAATTGCACGTCAAAGTACCACGAGTCTCTGGAGACATCCGTATCCATACACAGTATGCGTGGTGCGGCGTTGTCTGCACCAAACAACGGGCACTGTTTGCACCACGTAGCTCGCCACGAGACTGCCAAGACGGCACAGATACCACCCAGATTTACCTATTTAGTTGAGCATATACCTGGCTGAATACCTACAACGAGCAGATCGCTCGTCATTTTTTTTTGGTTATAAAGATACGCATGTGGGCCATAGCTTCAAAGCTATGGCCCACATTGTACAATTACCTACCTAGCGGTTACGCCGCTGCAAGATTACGCCCGCAACAACGCGACATTCAGGCATGTTCGAGGTACATCGCCTCGCCGATTACTCTCGCTACTTACTTGGCGGAGAAACGCGGGAAGGCCGAGGCACCAGCGTACACTGCTGCATCTTCGAGCTCTTCTTCGATGCGCAGCAACTGGTTGTACTTATTGACGCGCTCGCCACGTGCCGGAGCACCCGTCTTGATCTGGCCGGAGTTGGTGGCAACAGCGAGATCAGCAATCGTGGTATCTTCCGTCTCACCGGAACGGTGGGAGGTCATCGTCTTGTAGCCAGAACGATGTGCCAACTCAACAGCTTCGAGGGTTTCCGTCAGCGAACCAATCTGGTTGACCTTCACGAGCAGGGCGTTAGCCGCACCCATAGCAATACCCTTCTTCAGGCGCTCCGGGTTGGTCACGAACAGATCATCACCGACGAGCTGGACGCGATCGCCAATCTCCTTGGTGAGCGCCGCCCAAGCATCCCACTCATCTTCGGAGAGCGGATCTTCGATGGAGACGAGCGGATAATCGCTGACGAGCTTCTCGTAGTACGCAACCATCTCTTCAGTGGACTTTGCGCCACCTTCGAACTGGTATGCGCCATCCTTGAAGAATTCGGTGGAGGCGACATCCAAAGCCAAAGCAACATCGGCACCTGGCTTGTAGCCAGCCTTCTCAATAGCCTCAATGATGAGATCGAGAGCTGCCGCATTGGATTCGAGGTTCGGTGCGAAACCACCCTCGTCGCCCAGGCCAGTGTTCAGACCACGGCTCTTAAGCACAGACTTCAGCGCATGGTAAACTTCCGAGCCCATACGCAGAGCTTCCTTGAAGGTCGGAGCACCGAGAGGAGCAATCATGAACTCCTGAATATCCACGTTGGAATCGGCATGCGAACCACCGTTAAGGATGTTCATCATCGGAACCGGCAGAACATGTGCGTTCGGGCCGCCGAGGTAGCTGTAGAGAGCCAAGCCAGCCGAATCTGCCGAGGCCTTCGCAATTGCCAGCGAAACACCCAGGATGCCGTTTGCGCCAAGCTTGCCCTTATTTGCCGTGCCATCAAGATCGCACAGTACCTGATCGACCAGGCGCTGATCCGAGGCATCGAGGCCAACGATTTCTTCTTCCATCTGCTCAATGACGTTAGCGACGGCTTCCGTCACGCCCTTGCCCAAGTAACGCGAGGAATCACCATCGCGCAGCTCCACAGCTTCAAAAGCGCCAGTAGATGCGCCCGACGGCACGCCAGCGCGGCCGAAGTGGCCATCGTCGAGCAAAACCTCGACTTCAACGGTCGGATTACCACGCGAATCAAGAATCTCACGTGCGTGTACGGCTTCAATATTTGCCACAAGAACTCCTTCGTTGAGGGTTATCTTCATGTGCTGCGGGGAAGCAGCCACTCGCTATCTATTGTCCTACGAATGGCCGCAAAAAACACTCTCTATCCACACCTCATGGAGGTTTTCACCTCTGGGACGAATGGCGCAGAGCACGTCTAGCATCCTCGTGTCCGTCTTTCGTCCTATCACATATCCACACAGACGAGCCGCACATAAGCACGAGCACGACGCCCGCACCCTCACGAAGCAGGGCTACGAACCCAGTGACGCCACACAGACAGAGGAGATAACCTGCTCCACAAAATCTAGCAACTCGTCATTCGTCAGCACATGATTCGCGTTAAAACTGCGCGCTGGCTGGCTGCCCGCCGGAACAAGCATCGTGCGAATCGCCGGTTTAACCGTCGCCCGTGGATACAGCCGACGCAATCGCGACTGGCGCGCGTCTGATAACTCCACTGGCGCAAATCTTAGATTTCGCCCCTGCATAGTGATCTCTTCAATGCCCACATCTCGGCACACATTCCGCAACTGAGCTAGCCGGAAAAGTCGGCGCACCTCATCTGGGATCTCCCCATAGCGATCGCGCAATTCACTACTAACATCCTTACGCTGCACTTGACTCGTACTAGCCGCAATTTTCGTGTAAATCTCCAGCCGTAGCCGTTCGGACGTCACCCAACTCTCCGGCACATAGGCATCCACCGGCAACTCGATACGCACATCCGCACTCTTTTGCGCCTCGCTCCGCTTATCTTGCCCCGTTATATGCGCAACGGCTTCCGAAACCATCCGAATATACAAATCGAATCCCACGCCGGCAATATGCCCCGACTGCTCCCCGCCGAGAAGATTTCCTGCCCCGCGAATCTCTAAATCTTTCAACGCCACCTGGAAACCTGCCCCCAGCTCGGTGTGGGAGGCAATGGTGCGCAGGCGTTCAATCGCAGTTTGCGTCATGGAATGTTCCGGCGGATACAAGAAATACGCATAAGCCCGCTCTCGCCCACGCCCGACGCGACCACGCAACTGGTGAAGCTGAGACAAACCAAGCTGATGGGCGTTTTCTACAATCAACGTATTAGCGTTGGAAATATCCAGCCCAGTTTCCACGATAGTCGTACACACGAGGACGTCAATATCTTTATTCCAAAAAGCCGCAATGACCTCTTCTAACTGGCGTTCACTCATTTTTCCATGAGCAACACCGACGCGAGCCTCAGGAATCATATCCGTGATTTCTGCCGCCACTCGATCGATAGACTGCGTGCGGTTATGCACATAAAACACTTGACCGTCACGCAAAAGTTCGCGCTTAATTGCGGCCGCGACCTGCTTATTTTCATGCACACCGACGTAAGTCAAAATAGGATGACGCTCCTCCGGCGGAGTGGCCAGAGTCGAAATCTGCCGGATCCCCGTCACCGCCATCTCTAAGGTGCGCGGAATCGGGGTTGCCGACATCGACAGCACATCAACCGTTGGATAGAGCTGCTTGAGGGTTTCCTTATGCTCCACCCCAAAACGCTGCTCCTCATCAACGATCACCAAACCCAGATTCTTAAACCGCACATCACCAGTAATAAGTCGATGCGTGCCAATCACGACGTCAATTGTTCCCCGACGTAGACCCTGACGAATACGCTCTGCCTCCGCGTCGGTGACAAAACGCGACAAAGCCGCCACTCGCACCGGAAAACCGGCATAACGCTCTTCAAAGGTTTCCAAATGTTGTTGGACGAGGAGCGTGGTCGGCGCCAAGATCGCCACCTGCATCCCGTCTTGAACCGCCTTAAAAGCAGCCCGCACAGCAATTTCCGTCTTTCCGTAGCCCACATCCCCGGAAATGAGGCGATCCATCGGTTCTGGCGATTCCATATCGCGTTTGACGTCATCAATCGTTGCCAACTGGTCAGGAGTTTCCACGAACTCAAAGGCATCTTCTAGTTCGCGTTGCCAGGGAGTATCTGGAGAAAATGCGTGACCTTTTGTTGCCCGACGTTGGGCGTAGAGCCGGACCAATTCGCGGGCAATCTGCTTGACGGCTGCCCGCGCCTTTGCCTTGGTGCGCTCCCAATCTGCCCCGCCCATTTTATTGAGCGTCGGCGATTCCCCACCGGCATATTTCGATACTTGATCGAGCTGATCGGTTGGCACCCATAACTCATCGCGAGCCTGCCCGCGCTTAGACGCCGCATACTCTAAGACGACATACTCTCGCTGCGTCCCATTCGATCCAAGTTGCCGCTTGGCCAGTTTGACGAACTGAGCCACCCCGTGACGCGCGTGGACAACATAATCACCTGGTTTAAGCTGCAGCGGATCAACCGCATTCTTGC
Organism: Trueperella sp. LYQ143; assembly: GCF_046599595.1. Lineage (NCBI taxonomy): Bacteria > Bacillati > Actinomycetota > Actinomycetes > Actinomycetales > Actinomycetaceae > Trueperella > Trueperella sp. LYQ143. Next base: position 160,058 of record NZ_JBKIWR010000001.1, read on the forward strand.
GACGCTTAGGCATCGCGTGCTGCTCAACATTGCGCGTTCGTCGTCGGCCAATAATATCGGCACTCCCCAGTAGCGCAAAGCGTTCGCGTGGCGCAATAAAGCCCAGCTTGATCGGGGCAACAAGCACCTGAACAACGCCAGCTTTCAGCTCGTCAATATCGTCAACCAGGACTGCGGGAATCTCCGCGTCAGCAAGATTTTCCACCAGACGCCGCCCCAGACCAGCGCCTTCCACAGCCACGACGACGCGCCACTCGCCCTTAACCCACTGGGCAAGCTGGGCGATAGCCGCCTCCATATCGCCGGCATAGTTATCCGGTTCATTCAATGGCAGCGATACGCTATCGGCACCTGAGAATCCGCCAATAGCGCACCACCCCAGCCCGCGATGCTGCGCTTGGCTACGCGCATCGTCGATCTGTGCAAAAGACGCTGTTTTAGCCTCCACGGGAATCGGCCCGCCCGCAGCCGCCGCATTCCACGCAGCTTGCCGGAACTCCTCCGTTGTCTCATGCAGAGATTCAGCGCGTGCCCTTATGCGTTCTGGCTCAACAAGTGCAATCCGCGCCTGCTGTGGCAGCTCATGGAGAAATAACCGCATGGTGTCAACCAAAATCGGCTGGAGAGATTCCATTCCCTCCACTGCCACTGCGTTGGCGATTTTGTCGAGCATGTCGATCGCACCAGGTAATTCTGGGATGATCTGCGAGGCGCGCGAACGCACCGCATCGGTTAGGAGCAATTCCCGGCACGGGGAGGCATACACCTGCGTCAAGGTCTCCAAGGAACGCTGATCGGATACTGAAAACATCCGAATATCATCGACCTCATCCCCGAATAGCTCTAATCGAGTTGGATGGCTTGCCGTTGGCACAAAAATATCGACAATACCGCCACGGATGGCAAACTGCCCACGGCTTTCCACCATATCTACTCGGGTATATGCCAAAGCAGTGAGCCGACGGATGAGATCCTCAAGGTCTAACTCATCGCCCCGACGAATCCGTACCGGCTCAATATCCCCTAATCCGCTGGCAATCGGTTGTAAGAATGCTCGGATGGGAACGATGAGGATATGTAAAGGTGGGAATTCTTCCGGATGAGCCAATCGCCGCAAGGTCATCATGCGCGTACCGACCGTATCGGAACGCGGCGAGAGCCGTTCATGGGGGAGCGTCTCCCAGGATGGGAAAAGGGCGACCGCACTGTGCGGAAGGTAAGCGCGCAGCGCAGCTTGCAGTTCCTCGGCCTCACGCCCGGAAGCCGTCACTGCCACCTGTAATGTGTGTGGCTGCTCGTGAACAAAATGAGCTAGCGTCGGTGCGAATGCCCCGCGAGGCATCGCAAGATTGGCGGTCACTCCATCCGCATATCCGCTGCCTAGGCTCTCAGCAAGAACCTCCAGAACGCAATGTATCATGAGCGCGCCGCAGTAGAGTGCAGACGCAGTTGGGCACTATCCAAACCGCGCATCAGGACGTCTTCAACCGCGTCGACCGCAGCGTCAATCAGCATATCGAGTTCTCGCCGTTCAGACGTCGTGAAGTTGGACAGCACATAATCGGCAGCATCCCGCCCAGCGGGGGGACGCCCAATCCCAAAGCGCAATCGAATGTAATTTTTTGTGCCTAACGCACCGCTGAGGGAACGCAAACCGTTATGCCCACCTTCTCCCCCACCACGTTTGAGTTTGAGAACCCCAAAGGGCAGATCGAGTTCGTCATGTACCACAATGAGATTCTCGGTAGGAATCTTGAAGTAGCTCATTAACGATTTGATCGGACCGCCGGAAGTATTCATATATCCATTGGTTATCCCCAAGATCAGGCGCTGCCCGGGATTGCCGGGGGCTACCCCATAGAGTACGCTCGCGGCACGGGTCTGGGAGGGCTTATGCAGCGAGAGGGAGGTTCCCGCACGTGTAGCTAAGGCGTGAATGACGTGTTGACCGATATTGTGTCGGGTAGCTTCGTACTGTGCGCCGGTATTACCTAGCCCAACTACTGCATACATCGGGGTTCCTTTCCACAAGCACAGCTCTATCGACGACGGCGGTTATGCGTCAAAACTTCTGTGCGGATGCATATCTCCTGCAGAATCGGTGTTTCCGCTTATTCACACGCGGTTTTCGTGCGTAGGAAACATGCGAGGGTCCAGGCATTATAGCTGGACCCTCGCACGGACAGAATTATTCAGCAGCTTCTTCTGCTTCTTCTTCAGCGTCAGCTTCTTCCGTCTCCGGAAGGTCTACTTCCTGCGGAATAGCAATGACGACAACAATTTCTTCGGCGTCGATTTCCGTGGTGACGCCCTCGGGCAGGGCTAGATCGCCAACACGCACCTGGGTGCCGTCTTCCATGCCTTCAACGTCAACGACGATAGCCGTCGGCACATCCGTTGCCGGTGCTTTCACTGCGATGGTCATCATCTCAACGGTGGCGATTGCGCCGGACTGCGGTTCACCAGAAAGCTCTACTGCAACATCCACGTCAACCTTTTCGTCGGCCTTCACGCGGAGCAGATCCAGGTGCTCAATACGACGCGAGAGCGGATTGCGCTGCACATCCTTGGCCATAACGAGCTGGTTTGCGCCATCAACCTTCAGGGTGAACAGGGCGTTCGGGTTGGAACGAACGAGCATGTATGCGTCATGGTAATCGACGGCGAAATGCTCCGGATCTTGACCGTGACCGTAGACAACGACCGGCATAAGACCTTCGCGGCGCATGCGACGTGCCGCACCCTTACCAAATTCTTCTCGCCGCGTGGCTTCCAATACTGGCTTCGACGCCATTTCTTTACTCCTTGGTATCTCAAACTGTGCAGCTAGTGCTGCGCGATAGCGCCTCGCAAACCGGCGACTACACCCGAGGAGTATAGGCAACCGCGTCGATTACGGAACAAGACGTTCCCTCGCCGAGGCCTTATTACTATATCGCGCCCCTCAAATAATCAGCTAGCTTGCCGGCGAATCTCACACCCAACACTGGGTAATACACAGGTGCACGACGGCTATTGCGGGCATTATCTACGAAATCGGCATTGTCGTCTCCGCCATCGCGATGACGGTTCTCGTGAGCTACGTCGCCCCGAACTCTCCATCCTGCGCGGGCATCTCAACCGAACTTCCACATTAAAAGCTCCGCGACTGTGGAACTTCCTGGTGGTTGTACTCGCCCCTGCCGTGCTATCAACCATCTTTGTTGCCACCTTGGTTTCATTACTGCGTGACGGGTACGGCGACTACCCCACATCATTCATCTACAAGATGGGCTGGCTCATGTTATTGGGAGTCATGGTGGCAAGTTTTATTCTTGCGGTATGCCCGTGGCGCACTCCCGTCGATCATTTCGATCCGGTCGCTTTCCACGACCGCCCAGAATCCGATAGTGAATCCGCCATTGCCGGGCACTCTATGCGGCAACGTCAGCGCGATAGAACTCTGACATTAGCCAAGATGCCCAGTAACGCAGGCGCTCTATCTGGTAGCACTGAATCCCTGGCGCATAATCCCCGTCAGCATAAGATATGACGCCCTTGCCCTTCATACCCACAGCAATCGCACGACAACAACCGAAGAAGAAAGGAGCCTGTTATGACAACTCCCGCCATCATTATGCTCGTCATCTCTATTGCCTCCGTTTGGGGCGGACTGGTCGCTTCAGTGGCCTATCTCGTCACCCATCCGCTTGAGGAGAAATAACCCGTATCACGCGGGCCGGATTGCCAACTGCAACCACATTGGCCGGAATATCTCGCACCACCACTGAGCCCGCACCGATAACGGAGTTTTCCCCGATACGCACCCCTGGGCACACGATTACCCCAGCACCGAGCCACACATTATCTTCCACGACGATTGGCTGTGCTGCCTCCAGCTTCGCCGATCGCATATCGGGATCAATAGGGTGGGTCGGCGTCACTAATTGGCATTGCGGCCCGATCTGGCAATCGCATCCAATCTCGATTCGCCCGACGTCAAGTGCCGTCAAATTGCAGTTAATAAAAGTCCGAGCACCGATATGGATATTGACGCCATAATCAACCCATATTGGCGCCCGGATATATACGTCCTCGCCGCACGAACCGAGCAACTGGCGGACAACACGCTGTGCCGCCTGCGGATCAGCCGGAAATTCAGCAGCAAACCGCTCGGATAATTCCAAGGCGCGCCTGTGCATACGAGCTAACTCAGGATCATCGGCAATATACATATCGCCAGCGAGCATACGTTCGCGTTGAGAGCGCGGATCATCACGGAAAACATCGGCTATATCAACCGGATGATATGCCATGCTACTGCCTATCTCCCTTACAGCTCCCTCGTATAGCTCAGCCCTGCACCGCGCAGCGAGCCGAGGGGTTGCGGTTATCAGTGAGCGCCATCAAATAGCGACGTGACTGAACCGTCGTTGAATACCTCTTCAATCGCGCTAGCCAACACCGGCGCAATTGGCAAAATCGTCAACTGCGGGAAGCGCTTTTCCACCGGGATGGGGAGGGTATCAGTCACAACGACCTCCCGCACACCGCTTTCTGCCAGCCGTTGAACCGCCGGATCAGAGAACAGGCCATGCGTTGCGGCAACGATAACGTCTTTCGCACCGGCTTCTAGTACCACTCGGATAGCACCGGCAATCGTCCCAGCCGTATCAATCAGATCGTCAACAATGACGGCCGTTCGCCCAGCCACATCGCCAACCACCCGATTCGAGCGCGCTTCATTCGGACGATTAATGTCTCTGGTCTTGTGCACGAATGCGAGCGGCACTCCACCTAGGCGTGCGCCCCATTGCTCGGCCACCTTAATGCGCCCGGCATCTGGGGAAACAACAACCGAGCGCGAGGAATCAATGCGAGTGCGCACATACTCAACAAGCGTTGGCATCGCCCACAAATGATCGACCGGCCCATCGAAGAAGCCCTGCGTTTGAGCTGCATGGAGATCGACGGACATAATGCGATTCGCCCCTGCAGTCTTAAACAGGTTTGCCATCAGACGGGCGGAAATTGGTTCTCGACCGCGATGCTTTTTATCCTGACGAGCGTATGGATATGACGGGACAACGACCGAAATTCGCTTCGCGGAGGCGCGCTTGGCCGCATCGACCATAATGAGAGCCTCCATAATCCACTTATTTACCGGCACCGCTACCGACTGCAAGATAAAAACGTCAGACCCGCGCACGGATTCATCGAAGCGCACATAGATCTCAGAATTCGCGAAGTCATACGCCGTCACTGGCAACAAATCAATGCCAAGCTCTTCGGCGACCGCCCGAGCCAACTCAGGATGTGCTCTCCCGCTGGCCAGGACCAAATGTTTTTCTCCGCTGGTGTGGATACCCGTCATTCTCATCCCTCTCTCCTGGCCGACTGCACGGCCCAGAGCCTGCGTCTTTACCCTATCGCCCCGGATAGCGAATCGGGAGCTTTCATTGCCAGTGATGATCCGAGCACGCTAAATGGTGGAACGCACTCATCAGCACTCAGCTCGACTCCTTGCGCCACGCAATGCGGCACATGAGCACGAGCACCCACATGAACATCAGTTAACTCTGTGTATGGCCCTACCACCGCAAATGCAGCAACATGGGTACGACCTCGCAATATCGACCCTGGTTCGATAACCGCATCTGGCTCAAGCGTGACGTCAGATTCGATAATCGTTCGCTCGGGATCGACAACAAAGACTCCCTGACGCATCCACGCCGCCACGATGCGACGATTCTTTTCTGCACGTAGGTTAGCCAGTTGCACAAGATCGTTCAGACCCTCAGCTTGAACTGAATCATCCAAAACAAAAGAACCGACGCCTTGGCCAAGCTCACGAGCTCGCTGTACGACGTCGGTCAAATACATTTCCCCTTGGGCATTATCCGTGCCCAATGTTTGCAGGGAATCGCGCAAGAAAGCGATATCAAAGACGTAGGTGGACGTCGCAATCTCGGTAATATCCCGCTGATCGTCAAGTAGATCGCGATCTTCGACAATTGCAAGGATCTCACCTGTTGCTCCGGCGCGCTCATCGCGCTGATCTGGACCAGCCGCCTTACGCACAATCCGCCCGTATCCCGATGGATCAGCCACGTATGTAGAGAGCACCGTCACCGCATTATTGCCTTGGGCGTGGACGCCCGCTAATTCCTGCAAGACCTGCGGGGTAAACATCGGGGAATCGCCAGCGACCACGAGAACTGATCCGGTTAATCCCTCGGGAAGCGCCGCCAATCCGCACCATGCAGCTCGCCCAGTGCCTTTAATATCGTCTTGATCGGCAATTAGCGCCTCAGGATTCATCTGCGCAATATGAGCGGCAACCTTTTCGCGTTCATGACGGACGACGTAGACCACATACTCCGCCCCAGCACCAATAACTGCCGAGTTGACGTGCTGAAGAACGGAACGCCCGTTCATGGGAAGCAAAACTTTGGGAATCTGCGACTTGATTCGAGTGCCTTTACCTGCAGCGAGCACAATCGCGGCCGTCAGCTCTCCCACGATGCCTCCTCAGGACTCTCGCACCTCTCGCTCCGCCACTAGGATTCGAACCTAGACTAAGGGTTCCAAAGACCCGTGTGCTGCCGTTACACCATGGCGGATTCCTCTACATTGTGCCAGTGATTCCCCGTTAATTTCCAATCCAAAAACCCATCTTGTTAATTTTGCGATAATAGCCATTATGACAACCATCTCCTCTTCCGCAGATCAGCCCGCGAAGCAATCTGCCGCAAACGGCGCAACGGCGGCTATATCTCAGGATTGTTCCCGCCCTAAACGCGCGCGCATGACGCGAGTGCAACGCCGCGAGCAACTCATCACAATTGCCCGTCAGCTATTTGCTAGCCACGGATTTGATGCGGTTTCTATTGAAGAGATCGCGCAACACGCCGGCGTATCAAAACCCGTCATCTACGAACACTTTGGTGGAAAAGAGGGGCTTTATCAGGTAATTGTCGATCGCGAGACTCGCGCATTAAGCGCACTGCTCGATCAGAACCTCTGCCCGGAGGTCCATCCACGCGCCGCGCTTGAGGGAACAATTCTGGCGTTATTGGATTATATTGCCGATAATCCCTACGGTTTTGGGCTCATGCTTCACCAATCCCCGGACGGTATTGCCGGATCGCGATTCGCCACCGTCATTTCAGATATTAGCGACTATCTAACCGAACTCCTCTCGGCATACTTCACCCAATTAGGATTTGACGTCGATAGCGCCCCGCTGTACGCACACATGCTCGCTGGGACGGTTGGTATTACTGGGCAGACGTGGGCTCACAATCCGGAGGTTCCCAAAGAGAAACTTGCAGCTCACTTGGTAAACTTGATGTGGAATGGCTTGCGCGGCTTAGAGCACGAGCCGTTCCTATTGTATAATAGAGACAAGGGAGACAAGGGAGACAAGGGAGACAAGGGAGACAAGGGAGACAAATAATGACAATTGAAGTCAATCAGCTCCATAAAACATTCGGTTCAGTTCCCGCTCTCAACGGAATGACGTTCACTGTTAACCCCGGTGAACTATACGGATTCGTTGGTTCTAACGGGGCAGGAAAAACCACAACAATGCGTATCATGCTCGGTGTTCTCAATGCCGACTACGGAAGCGTTACTCGCGACGGGAAAGCCCTGAGTTTCGCTGATCGCGCTCGATTTGGATACATGCCTGAGGAGCGCGGTTTATACCCCAAAATGGCAATTAACGATCAGCTTATTTACCTCGCTCGGCTACACCGAGTGCCGGTAGAACGAGCCAAAGAACAAGTAGAGTATTGGACGAAAAAGCTCGGTATCCATCATCGAGGCAAAGAAAACGTCCAAAATCTCTCCCTCGGCAATCAACAGCGCGTGCAGTTATGCGCTGCCCTGATTCACGACCCCGAAGTTCTCGTTCTTGATGAACCCTTCTCCGGGCTTGATCCCCTCGCCGTTGAAATGATGGGTGCCGCCCTACGCGAAAAAGCCGCCCAGGGCACAACCGTCATCTTCTCCTCCCATCAACTTGATTTAGTTGAGCGTATTTGCGATCGCATCGGCATCGCCTCCATGGGGAAGATCGCCGCAGAGGGAACACCTACCGAACTGCGCACCCGAAACTCAGAAAATCTTTTTGAGATTCAATCCCCCGACGCCCGCGCCACCGCCGAGGCTATCGCAGCACTGACGGAATCGGTCGATATTATCGACGCCCATACGTTACGCGCACAGCTTCGCGGAAACGAGGATCAAGCGCTGCTTCATGCCGCATTAGCTGGTGGGCCAGTACATTCCTTTACCAGGTATTTACCGCGACTCAGTGAGCTTTTCGGCTCAATCGTCACTGTGCCATCCTCCGAAACCGAGGAAGCAACACCCAAGAAAACCGGATTGTTTGCTCGCTTGGGCGGAAGGAGGAAGAAGTAACATGCTGCGACTCATTATCCAGCGCGAAATGCGCGCTCTTGCAACCACAAAATCCTTTATTATTTCAACAGTCGTCTTTGCGCTACTCATTCTCGGTGGCGGTTTCCTCGGGCAATTCCTGCTCCATAAAGACAGCGATGACAATTCCTCACAAGCGACACAAAGCGTTACGGAACAGCCCGTCATCTTTGTTGAAAAACAAATGGAGCCATTGACCCCGTACCTCGAACAGGCCATTAACGGAGCACACATCACACTGACGCCAATTGCGGAAAATGGCTCTGAAAAGGCAATTATCGAATGGAGCAAGAAATCCGGTAGCGACGCTATTGGTCTGAGCGGCACCCTCGATCAGCCGGTTATCGTCCACGAATCATCCCTATCGAGTAACAATAAGCTCACCCCGTACGTCGAACTTGGTGCAGTCGCTCGATTAATGGCTGATAAGGGAGCGACTGTCAGCGCGCAGAACTACCAAGATCTTGCATATCAGATCAATATTCCTGAGCGTGAAGTTGTACTGCCATCAACCAACCTCATGGCCGCCAATCCCGTCGGATACTTCGTCGGCATGGCCGGAGGCATGATATTGATCTACTCCATCATCCTGGGTATGAACACGGTGGCACTGGGAATCGTCGAAGAGAAATCTTCTCGAATCGTCGAAATCCTGTTGTCAACAGTGCGCTCACGGACTCTTTTGCTTGGAAAGATCCTGGGGATTGGAATTGTCGTCCTCTCTCAGGTAACTCTTCTGGTCCTCTGTGCCGTTGCGGCACTGAATATTGCCGGAGTATGGACGCAAATTTCTATCAGCGGATACCTGATAGAAATTATCATCTGGGTGATACTCGGATTCTTCTGCTACGCCTCTATTACCGCAGCACTGGCCTCACTCGTCAGCCGTGCCGAAGAAGTCTCGTCGGCGGTCTCCCCGGTAACCCTCTTCCTGTTCGTGCCATTCTATCTTGCCTTGTACTTCGTACCGAACAGTCCAGATTCTATATGGACCAAAGGGATGTCTTTCATCCCTGGGTTTGCACCATTCATAATGGCGAACCGATCCGCATACGGAATCTCAACGACTACCGAAGTCATCATCTCTATGGCGATATCTGTGGTTGCCATTTTCCTGCTCGCAGCATTTGCCGGGCGGGTGTACTCGCACTCGGTATTGCATATGGGTAAGCGGATGTCCTTGCGCAAAGCCTTATTCTCTCCCAAGGCGGCACCGAAAGAGGTGCCTACCGTGGCAGGCACAAGCGTACTCAACGGTCAAGTCGGTCAGGTCAAAACTGAATTTCACGAACGCACATCAACAAGTTAGCTCGGTTAACCAGATCAGCATTTAACTCACCAATGCCGACCTAAAATGATCGTGGGGTTGTCTACGGAATATTCCGTAGACAACCCCACGATCTTTTATCTATATCCGTCGTGATACTAATACCGAGCGCAGGAAGTATTGCTCCTTAAGGCGCTAAAACACACTAATAGGTAGAGCTATTCATCCTCACATGGCGCATTGCGCGCAGCCAAAGCCAAGAGAATCTGACGCATCCAGTTCGCTGCCTGCACATTATCTTCCGGGGCAAACTGGCGCAGAATCTCACGTTCCGTTTCCAGTAACTGCTGCATAGCGTTATCAACCGCCGCCAGCCCTTTCTCAGTTGCAACCACGTGGACTACCCGACCATCTTGTGGGGATGACGCACGACGCAATAAATCCTTGGCCTGCATCCGATCAATCCGATTCGTAATCGTCCCAGAAGAAACAAAGGTATCCGTCATCAGTTGACCAGCCGTAAGCACATGGTCGGGCGCACGGCGCAAAGCAGCAAGCATCTCAAATTCCCAGGCTTCCAGCCCATGTTGAGCATAGACCGATCGGCGGATCTTCATAAAATGCCGGTGAATTCGCAGCAACCGGGAAAACACTGCAAGGGGCGCCACATCAAAATCAGGACGTTGCGCATGCCACGCTGCAACGACATCGTCCACCTCATCTCGCGGCGCTGGAGGGTATTCTTCTCGAGCCATATATCAAATTTTACTTAACCTCGAGATTAAACGGTAGCCTAGCCCTCAAGATCTTCCACAATCTCAAACCATTGGGTTTCCAGCTCAGCAATCTCCATCTCGATCTGCCTGGCCCGACGCCCCAGCTCAGCAATCTCCTCATATTGCCCCTGCGCCACACATTGCGCCTGAGCACTCCCATTCTGCGCAAGAAGTGCCCGCTGATTTTCCATTTTGCGTTCCAATGTCGCTAAACGTTTACGCTGCTGACGTTCATAGGCCGAGCGGGTCAGCCCCTGAGTCTTATCCGTAGTTTCCTGAGTTGCCGTGCGCGCATTAGGCGTCATCTCTGCTTGAGAGGTCGCGCTGCTGCTGAGCTCCAGATATTGCGTCACACCCCCAGGTAAATGGCGCAACTGGTGGTCAATCACCGCATACAAAGTATCCGTCACGCGCTCCAAAAAATACCGATCATGCGAAACGACGATTAACGTCCCTGCCCACGAATCCAATACGTCCTCAATCGCCGCTAAAGTATCGGTATCCAGATCATTCGTCGGCTCATCAAGAATGAGCACATTCGGTTCACCAAGCAGTAGGCGCATAAATTGCAATCGACGACGTTCCCCGCCGGATAACTCCGCCACCCGAGTCCAGGCCCGCTCGCGCGTAAAACCCATCTGCTCAACAAGTTGCGCCGCAGAAAGCGTCTTATCCCCGACCTGTATGTAACGAGCTATATCAGAAACCGCCTCGACAACCCGACGATCAGCGATCTCATCAATCGCGCTCGTATCTTGATCCAATACGGCACTGATGACCGTCTTTCCCACGGTAATCATCCCGCGAGTCGGCTGTAACTGCCCACTCAGCAGCCCTAATAACGACGATTTTCCTGCTCCATTCGCTCCCAGAATCCCTATGCGCTGCCCTGGGGCTAGCCGGATAGTGACCCCACGCAACACCATCGGATCGCGGTTCGTCCAGGAGAAATCGACATCCTCGACGTCGATCACTTTCTTACCGAGTCGCGCCGTCGCCAACTTCGCTAACTCAATGGAATCACGCGGTGGCGGCTCATTAGCAATCAGCTCATTAGCAGCCTCAATGCGGAATTTCGGTTTTGAGGTTCGCGCTGGCGCACCCCGACGCAACCATGCCAATTCCTTACGCAGTAGATTCGCTCGTTTTTCTTGTGCTTGTTGCGCCAAACGGGAACGCTCGGCACGCTGCAACACATATGCCGCATACCCACCCTCATAGGTCTGCACAGTGCCGGCTACTGGCGCTCGACCGCCAGGGCCATCGTGTCCAGGAACAACATCCCAAAGTTGCGTGCATACCATATCCAAAAACCAGCGATCATGCGTGACGACCACCAGCGCTCCGACCCCACGACCAAAGCGATCATTCAGATAACGTGCCAAGAAATCAATACCCGAGACATCGAGATGATTCGTCGGTTCATCCAATACCACCACTTGCGCGTCCTGAACCAAGGTGGCAGTGAGTGCCACCCGCCGCCGCTGCCCGCCAGAAAGCTCGTTGACCCGCCAATCGAGATCCACATCCGGCATTAATCCCTCATGAATCTGCCGAATCCGCGCATCCGAAGCCCATTCAAAGGTCGCACTATCCCCATGAATCGCCTCACGTACCGTGATCTCATCTGCGAAATCATCACGTTGGCTGAGCACCGCCATTCGGGTGCCACCGGTCACCGTCACCCGCCCGGAATCTGGCTGCCACTGCCGTGTCAGTAACCGCAATAAGGTAGATTTTCCGCTGCCATTCGGGCCGACGACACCTATCCGATTACCGTCAGCTAAGGAAAGGTTGACATCACCAAGAATGGGCCGCGATCCACGTGAAATAGCAACATCCTCGCAGTTGAGAATATGCGCCACTAGCTGTCATCCTTTCGTTAAAAATCTGCCCTATTACACTCGCCCCACGGCAAGAAACCATCTAGCGCACATGCGCACCGGCAGCCGGACCAGTTGCCCCTAAGATCGTATGCTCTGGAAATCTCATCCGCGCTATTTTCACAGCATCCGTTAGCTCATGTGGTTCAACAAGCACGGCGATAGTCGGCCCCGAACCCGAAACAATAACCCCATGACCAATATCGCTTAGGGATTGGCACATCTGCTCTAACTCCGGGCGTAAGGAGAATGCCGCCGGAGCTAGATCATTGCGCAGTAGCGCCGCGACTGCGCGCAGATCCGTGCCTGATAGAGCCTGACGAAGCTCCTGAGTGGACGCGGGCGCTGCCGCCTGCGGGTAGAGCCGATCAAACTCCCGAAATACCTGCGGAGTTGATAGCCCCTCATGAGCTAAGACGATCACCCAGCTATGCATATGACCCGGAGGAATTGCATGCAATAGTTCCCCACGACCTGTGCCATGCGCCAAGCCGCCATGTAAAGCAAAAGGCACATCCGAGCCAAGTTCACCAGCAATATCAGCGAGCTCGCGCGATGATAACTGCAACTGCCACAGCTCATTCAAAGCCAATAACGTGCCAGCCGCGTCGGCTGAACCACCAGCCATCCCGCCAGCAACCGGAATACGTTTTGTTACCTGAATGTGAGCCCCATAGCTTGACCCCTGATCTGCCGCCCTACTGGCATAGCGTTCGCGCAATAACATGGCGGCTCGCATAACCAGATTTCGTTCATCACACGGCAAATCGCTGCCTAAGCCGGTTATCGACATCGACAGATCCGGCGCCAATGTGGCCTCAATATCGTCGAAAATATCTAAGGATTCAAAGACGGTATCGAGCGGGTGGAATCCATCTGGACGCGGAGCTCCAACCCGCAAGGCAAGATTAATTTTTGCGGGAACACAGACTTGTATGCGCTTCACGTGCTTATGGTAGCGAATTGGCATTGCCAAGGGCATCTGCTGTGTGGGCAATCGCCATGAAGTCATCTACTCCGAGCCGCTCTCCACGCACACTCGGATCAATCCCTGCCTGCACTAAAATCTCTTCCGCCCGCTGGGCACTGCCAGCCCAGGAGGAAAGCGCCGCCCGCAACGTCTTTCGCCGCTGCGCAAATGCCGCGTCAATCACTCGGAAAGTTGACTCCCGTAAACGTTCCGGACGTGGCGTAGCACGTCGTTCCAAATGCACCAGAGCAGAATCAACATTGGGAATCGGCCAGAAAACAGAGCGCGAGATCTTCGCCCCCTGGCGAACCTCCATATCCCAGGCGGCTTTAGCTGACGGCACACCATACACCCGCGATCCTGGGCTAGCTGCCAGCCGCTGTGCCACCTCCATTTGAACCATGACCGTCACACGGTTAATCGTCGGGCATAACTCGATTAACCGCAGGAGAACCGGAACTGCCACATTGTAGGGAAGATTCGCGACTAAAAACTGCGGATCGAAGTGGTGAGTGACCTCTGTTTCTCGGGCAGTGCTGGCGCTCTCAGCCGCCTGGTAGCACGCTTTCGGAATTGCGAACTGCTCTGGAGTTATCCGTAAGGCGTCTGCCTGGCACACCGCAAACCGCTCGTTATCCTGTGGAGCGTACTGCGCCACCGTCTGAGGTAACAGGGCTGCCAGCGGCGGATCAATCTCTACCGCACTCACCACAGCTCCGGCCTCCAGCAAAGCCAAAGTTAGCGATCCTAACCCAGGGCCGATCTCTAATACCCGATCTGCGGGACCTACCCCAGCATCTCGCACAATACGGCGAACAGTTCCACCGTCATGCACAAAATTCTGACCGAGAGTTTTTGTTGGTCGAATTCCCGCAATATCTGCGAGCTGACGGATCTGCGCTGGCCCTAACAGGGGCATTAATACCAGCCAACTGACTGCGAATGGCCCCACGCCCCGCACGGCGTGCCGTACCGACCGCTAATATATCCCAATCCCCAAGCAATCTGGGTTGCCGGGTTGGTTTGCCAATCCGCACCAGCCGATGCCATCTTCGTTCCAGGCAGTGCCTGCGGAATCCCGTAAGCGCCAGAGGAGCGATTCATCGCGAGCGAATTCCAGCCGGATTCCCGCTGCCAGAGTGCATCCAAGCAACCCCACTGATCCATTCCCCAGCCGTATCCGCCTAACATGCTCTGGGCGATGGCTCGGGAGGATCCCGGAGAGACGGGGGTGGCGTTCGCCGGCACGGAGACGCCACCAACGGGGGCGGGAGTGCCGGCTGGTCGAGTTCCCACCCGAACCACTTGAGGTTCGGCGGCTTGGGTCACGGTTTCCATCGTGAGTACCCGTGAGCTCTCCACACCGTCACGGTACGTCACCGTGAAGCTGCGCGTGCCTTGACCATCAGCACCTGGCTTTTCCACTTCTTCCTTGCCCACTTCCAGCTCATTCGTTTCTACCCGCTGAGTTGGATGCGGATCGGTAAAGGCTTCATTTACCGTCGCCGTCGTCACTCGGACGATCTGAACTGCCTGATCGGTTACCTCGCTAGATAACGGCACCGAGATTTCGTCGCGCGCACCGATTGAGATTCCGGCTTGGGCAAATGCCGCGGCATACGTCTGACCAACTGTGGCGCGTAAAGTCTTCGTCGCCCCATCGACGGTAACAGGGAAAGAGATCGTCGAACTGGGAGTCATCGTTTCCTGAGGCTGCCCAGCATCAGATGTAGCAGCTTGCGCGGGTTCTAACTGGAGTGGCCCGGAAACAGAACTTAACGGAGCAGCCACCGCGATTCCGGCAGCAACCACGGCGATTGACGCCGTACCGATCAATTGCAGATTCTTCGAGCGTGGCCGCCGACCCGTGTGAAGATTGCGCGCCCCGGAGGTCACCAATTCAAAGTTCATCTTCTCCGCATACGATGGCCCACCGGCGACGATAACGCGATTGAGAACGGGAATCTCAGCGGTGTCAGCAGATGGCGTGGATAGTTGCGCTTGTGCGGCGCGTTCTGCCATACGACGGGCACGACGCGAGCCTGGCTTAGGAGCCACGCTAAGGCGGGACGAATCAAAATCCACGCTCGGGGTGCGGTTGGAGCTATGAGCTGCCACGTATTCTCCTCATGAATCGACTAGGCATATTCCTAGCGGTCACGAATAGTGTTCCGACATAGATTGTAATCAAATCGTTATCTTCTGCAACGCAAAGTGTGCAAGATGACATCTCACCTATGCGTGTCGCTCCCGCTGAGCTCTTTCAGATACCTGACAATACCGGCCAGATATAACGCCAATATTTCACGGATATAGCAAAGAAAACAGCACGCACATTGAACGATAAAAAGCCGGATTACCAGTAATTAAATCAGTGACATCGCAAGCAAACAGCGCCACTTATATCCCGTAGACGCAACGCGTATTCTCATCGACCAAAGCACAAAAATCAGCCACATCCATCCCCCGCAAATCCGCCAAGAACTGCGCAGTATAGACGACTGCCCACGGCGCATTCGGATGCCCGCGAAACGGTACTGGAGTCAGATAAGGCGCGTCAGTTTCCAACAAAATCAACTCATCAGGCAGCTCACAAAAAGCCTGCCGAATAGCAGTATTTGCAGGATACGTGGCACTACCACCGAAAGAGCCGTACCACCCATTTTCCCGACAGATCTGAGCTAGCTCAACATCACCGGAAAAGCAGTGAAAAACCGTTTTGCTTGGAGCACCATCCGCACGTAGCACATCCACAACATCTTCATGCGCGTCGCGATCGTGAATCTGCATGGGCTTATCGACGTCTTTCGCTAATTCAATATGCGCGCGAAATGCCTGCACCTGGGCTTCCCGCCCGGCAGGACCCGTCCGGAAATAATCCAATCCCGTTTCCCCGACGGCACACACCGCATCGTCGCGTACCAGCTCAGCAACCCGCGCGAGCGCAGTATCTAAATCAATGGCGTGATGTTCACATACGCGCGGCTCTAAACCATCTGGGGCAATCTCCCGCACCCCCATGTGCATTGCGGCTTCATTCGGGTGAATCGCGATGGCAGCCCAAATCTGTGGGTACTGACGTGCCAGCTCCACCGTCCATTCCCACTCAGGCCACTCACACCCAGAAGTAATCGCTGCCCGAACGCCGCAACGCTCCATTGCTTCCAGGAGGTTGCTCAGCAATAGCGGTGGCTTCCACATGCCCGCCTCATTGCACGCCTGACGCATAACGCCATCTGGCCCAACTGGCGGATCACGTCGGATATGCGTGTGGTTATCCACAATAGGGACCGCCAGCGGCTGCGGAATATCCGGGAAGGCCCGCTTGCGATCCTTTTGCGAGGTAGTCAACGGCACGCCACCTCACGCCTTCGGCGCAGATGTATCGTCTGATAGCCCTAAGCGCGCCAGCTCTTCAGCCACTACTGACTCGTCAAGTTTGACGAACGCCGGTTTCGGTTTGGCAATCGGAGCCCCGGGTACGACCCATTGCCGCCCCCACGGGCGAACCTGCCGGTAATCGCCAGTGATGATCGGATACGGATGACCATTATCCAGATCTTCCACCTCAACAAGCTGCGGCATAGGCGCAATATCGCCAGTGCCACCCAACACTGCGTCAATAGTGTTCGACGAATGAGGCAGGAATACGCACATCATCGTATTGAGATCTGCCACTGCTTGAATCAGCGTGTGCAAAACCGTTGCCAAACGCTCGCGCTGGTGCGGCTCTTTCAACTTGAACGGCTCAGTGCGCGCCACATACGTATTCGCTTCAGACACCAAACGCATGATTTCCGCCAGTGCCGCCCGCTGCTGATGCGCTTCAATCAAGGAGCCAACCGTCGCAAATCCAGCTTCGATAGCCGACAGCAGGGCATCATCAATATCTTCACGCACGCCCGGCGTAGGAATCTCGCCAAAATTCTTCGCAATCATCGCCGCTGTGCGGTTGACCAAATTACCCCAGCCGGCCACCAACTCCGAGTTGTTCCGTCGGACAAACTCACTCCACGTAAAGTCTGCATCCTGGTTTTCTGGCCCAGCGATCGAAATGAAATACCGCAGTGCGTCTGGCTGGTAGCGTTCCAACACGTCACGCACGTAGATCACAACATTCTTCGAGGTAGAGAGCTTGCGCCCTTCCATCGTCAGAAACTCAGAAGCCACGACTTCCGTCGGCAAATTAAGCTGACCAAGCGCACCTGCTTGACCGCCGCGCGCCCCAGCTCCGTTATAGGCCAATAGCTCAGCCGGCCAGATTTGCGAATGGAAAACGATATTATCCTTGCCCATGAAGTAATACGACTGAGCCTGTGGATTCGTCCACCACAGCTTCCAATCTTCTGCACTGCCCTCACCTGCGGCTTCACGGCGGCGCGCCCATTCAATAGCTGCAGACAGATAGCCGATCACCGCGTCAAACCAGACGTACAGCCGCTTATTCGGCTTATCTTCCCATCCCGGGATCGGAATTCCCCAGCTAATATCGCGGCTCATCGCCCGTGGACGAATGTCTTTCAACAGATGCTGGGAGAATGCAATGACGTTTGGCCGCCACGAACCAGATTCTTCAACACCATCGAGCCACTGCCCTAATGCCTGTGCCAACGCAGGTAAATCCAGGAAATAGTGCTCCGTGGAGGTAAATTGCGGCGGCAATCCGGAGACTTTGGAAATTGGCTCAATAAGATCTTGCGGGTCAAGCTGGTTTCCACAGGTATCGCACTGATCCCCGCGCGCTCCCGCACAATGGCACAACGGGCAGGTGCCCTCAATATACCGATCCGGCAGGGTATTACCCGTCTTAGGGTCAATAGCGACGGCAGTTTCCTGAACGATCATATAGCCGTTATCGCGGCACGCCACGAAGAGTTCCTGCACTACATGCTCGTGATTCTTCGTCGTCGTCCGGGTAAATAAATCGTAGGACAAGCCGAGTTTAACCAGATCCTCAACGATGATCCGATTGTTGATATCAGCAAGTTCCTGCGGATCTAAGCCCTCTTTTTCCGCAGCGACCAGGATCGGGGTGCCATGTTCGTCTGTTCCCGATACCATCAGCACTTCGTGACCAGCCATACGCATATAGCGCGAGAAAACATCTGAGGGAACGCCGAATCCGGCGACGTGACCGATATGACGCGGGCCGTTTGCATACGGCCATGCAACTGCGGAAAGGATCTTAGCCATGATACAAGGTTAGAACGTTTCTCCCCATTGCGTGAAACCTGAGCCAGCGGCGTAAACTTGTTATACCCCACATTCGCGGAACTACGGAAAGGCAGGGATCATGTCTGATTCACGTCGTGCTCTTTTGATTGTCGATGTCCAACCGACGTTCTGTGAGGGCGGTTCATTGCCGGTGAGCGGCGGAAATGCCGTTGCCGAGCGCATTGCTGACTTTGTGACGGATAACGAGGATGAGTACGCCCTGATCGTCACCACTCAGGATTGGCACGTTGATCCTGGCAAACATTTCAGTGACGAACCAGATTTCGTTGACTCCTGGCCGCCGCACGCTATCGCCGACACTGCCGAAGCCGAGCTGCACGAAGCAATAGCGTCACTCGCGCTGGACGCCTCCGTGAAGAAAGGGCAATACTCTGCTGCATACTCAGGTTTTGAGGGAACAAACGACGAGGGTGATACGCTAGAGCAAATTCTGCGAGAATACAGCATTTCTGCCGTGGATATTGTTGGATTAGCCGAATCACACTGCGTGAAAGAAACCGCGCTCGATGCCTTACGGGCGGGATTCCGGGTGCGTGTCTTTTCCGATCTGACTGCTCCGGTTTCACCTGAACTTGGTGAGGCTGCCCGCGAGGAGATGGATGAGGCTGGTATTGAGCAGCTCGATTCTGAGGATGCTTTTGGTTTTTATGTCGAAGGCGAGGATATCCCCGTTCCAGGTTTAGAGCCGATGGCTGACGAGTCACGGCACTGGCATCCGGAAGACTGGTCAGATATGCAGATCGGCGATCTCGATGGCGATGGCATCCCAGACGATCTCGAAGATGACGAGTACGGGGCCGCAGATTTTGAAGATGACGAACTTCCCCCTGCGCATGACTTCGACGATTTCGCTATGGATGATTACGATGACGAATCTGATCCGGAGCTGACTGTCGATGGCGAGGACGACGAACTAGAGGTCATTGCTAACCAGATTGGGTTGAGCGAAGATCTATCGGCATACGACCTATCGGATTTTGATATTGACGTTGACGATGAGTTTGATTTCTCGGATGACGTTGATGAAGCCGATTTTGATTTCGGAGACATTGAACGGGAGTTCTAACGGATCTAAAGAGGCAGCGTCTGGCGTTTCTAGGGGGCGCTACCTATCTTTTCTACTTTTCTGGAAAGTTCGGTGTCTGTCTTTCCTAAGGGCTCAACGTCTAGCACTTCTAGGAGATCTTTCCAAAAGGTCTACTGCCTAGCTTTTCTAAAAGCCCGACGGCTACCGCTTCTAAGGAGCCGACGCTACATTCTGTACGCTTGACGCTTTCAGGATCTAAGAGTCTCACCAGCCTAAGGTCGAAACTATCAATAGCTTGCGTCCATCTGCTGAAAGCTGGGATATGGGAAAGGAACGAAAAGCGGAAGCAGGATACGGGGAAACAAAAAGAAACGCGCAAACGGAGGCGAGCGAAGGCAGAACGCCGGCTAGTGATTGTGTACGGCCGGATCTTCGCAAAGATTACGCCGTGCGATCTTCGCTAGCTGCCAATGCCAGCCGATACAGCTCGTTAGCTGCTATCTTTTCTCGATGGGCAACGTGTTTTGCTGCGTCCTTGAGGCGCAGCCCGGCGCGATGTAAGGCAAGCACTTCAGCAACGTGTTCCTCGGTGGCAAGGCGAACTGGATCCGCTCCAGCCACCACCACAGTCACTTCCCCGAGAATATCGTCTGCATGGCTGGCCAGCTCTCCAAGAGAACCGCGGCGGATCTCCTCATGTGTTTTCGTCATCTCGCGGCAGATTGCTGCCTGCCGATCTGCGCCAAAAGCGGCAGCCATTGCACGCAAACTGCCAGTGATTCGCCGCGGGGAATCAAAGAAGATCATCGTTCGGGTTTCTGATCGCATAGCGGCGAAGTACCGTTCACGCTCGCCGTCTTTACGAGGCAAAAAACCCTCGAAGGTGAAGCGATCTGAAGCCAGACCGGATAGCGCCAGCGCAGTTAACACTGCTGACGGCCCAGGCACGACTGTTACCGGCACTCCCACCTGCGCAGCTAGCGCCACCAAACGATATCCCGGATCAGATATTGAGGGCATCCCCGCGTCCGTCACCACAACAACGCGCTGACCATTTTGCGCATACGACACTAAGGCAGCACTGGTTTCTCGCTCATTATGTTCGTGGTAGGCAAGCACCCGAGCTGATAGTGGAATCTCCAAACGCCCAGCCAGATTGAGTAACCGGCGAGTATCCTCAGCAGCAATCACATCCGCGTGTGCTAATTCGTGGCGCAGCCGCGGCGAGGCATCATCGTCATTCCCTAGGGGCGTGGCAGCTAAAACGATCATGGCAGTAGCCTACTGTGCCAACACTATACTGACCAGATTCCTTGACGGAGGGCTACATAAAATACCCATCCATCGTAACGGACGTGAGACACCTGCCCGCAGTATCAGCTAAATAGGATAGCGGGCATTACCTGGTAAATGCCCGCGGGATCCGCGCCCGCAACCATCTCTCAATCATCGCGGGCTTATATAGGAGTATGCCCCCCTCCTACCGGCAGTAACGATCTATTCGTGCAACCGTAACGACCTATTCGCGGTTTGACCGTTCAGCCATTTTGACCAGCAATTACCCAATTACCCTAACGGTCTCGACCAGCCACAATTCAACCGTTTTGCCTCGCCTACTCGCAAAAGGCCTAGCTGCTCTGCCGGCGCAGACGCCTCCGCACTCTGGCGAGGACTATGCCCACCCCGTTTCATGCAACATCTCATCGTCAATACCAAAATGGTGCGCTACCTCGTGAAACACCGTGATACGAACCTGCTCCGCGACTTCTTCCTCTGATCGGCACATCCGCAAAGTCGGCTCACGGAAAATCCAAATTCGATTCGGCTCGGCATAACCGAAGAAATCCCCATCGGTCAATGCCCGCCCGTCGTATAAGCCAAGCAATTCTTCTCCGGCAGCGCGGGGCGTATGCTCAGGTAGCGGGTTATCTTCGATAAGAAAGACGAGGTTGTCGAGCTGCTGGGCGAAGGCTTCCGGCAACTCGTCGAGAGCCTCCCCGACGAGTTCTTCAAATCGTTGCGCGCTCATCGGGAACATCCCATCGGGATACCGCTCGTCGTCGCATAGCTCATCAGAACATTCCGCCGTATCAGACGATGATGCCGTATCAGACGATGGTTGCGTCATACATGTTGTGTTCGAGCCTGCATCTTCGAGGCACAATGATCCGTCCTGCCCACCTGGAAACGCATTACCCTCGTGCTCACCTACACGTATCTCATCATTATGCTCGCACGGGTAGGGATTGCCGCGATGCGGCGCATCAACATGCATATCACCGCTGGCGCTAGGTAACTCGCCCTCTGGTGCACAACATTGCGAGGGTGGAATATTAGTTGCCCCTAGTTCGCTATCTGCCATAGCGTTCGCGATCTCCGAGGAACTGACCGACGGATCACTTAGCTCAGGCAAGCCAATACTATCGGCAACATCTGCCACCCCATAGGGGTCAAACTGCGAACGAGGCTTATCTGAGTGGACTGGTTGAGCTGAGCGAGGTACGCGATCCGGCTGTGATAGTTGATCCGGCTGTGATGGTTGATCCGCCACCACGTGCCTTACTCCAGTGTGCCCCTCCTCAAAGAGGCGCACCCCAGCTTGCAGCGTATCAACATGCGTCATAGCAACTGACGGCTCCTCATCACCTCGCGCCGCAACACGACGTGGACTCTCGCTTCTTTCCCCGCGATTTTGCCCACTGCGTATATTGTCCGACGCATAGTCCCATCCATAGTTTTCCCTACTACGCTCGGCACGATTTTCTCCCTCGCGCTCAGCATGATCGGATGGCTGCTGCGAATGTCTCCCCATAGATTCTTCCCCTCGTCCTACCTGACAGTGTAACGAGCTAAGCGCCCGCCTCCTACTGCCCATTACAAGCTACCGTTCTTTGGCAGCGAAAAATCACTCAACCATTAGACTGGCTTCATGTCGCCAACTCAGCCTTTCCTCCTTGGTAGCGGGAAACGCGAGCGTTACGAAAATGAATTATGCGCTCGATTGGGGATTGCCCCGCGTGGGGTCACTCTCCCATATCAAGTGAAACTACATGGCTGGCTGATGACTGTGCTCATTGGCGTCATTGCCGCTCTTACCCGTTTCATTCGGCTCGGCTCCCCGCACGCTTTAGTTTTTGATGAAACCTACTACGTCAAAGGGGCATATTCGCTCCTGCATTACGGCTATGAACGCCGCTGGGAGGGCGATAACCAGAACGATCTTTTTATCCACGGCGACCTCTCTGCGCTGCGCCACGAACCAGACTATTGGGTGCATCCTCCGTTCGGTAAATGGCTCATCGCCCAAGGAATGCGCCTATTCGGCGATAACAACGGATACGGCTGGCGCTGTGCCACTGCCCTATGCGGCGTTCTGGCGGTCATGCTGGTGGTACGTATTGCCTTGCGGCTGTTCCATGCGGTCTTTCTGGCGGGTTGTGCTGGCCTTTTTGTTGCGCTTGACGGCATGGGTATCGTCTTATCACGCTGTGGTCTACTCGATAACCTGTTAGCCTTTTTCGTTCTCCTCGGATTTTGGGCGCTACTGCGAGATCGAGAGAGTCATTTACGTCAGATAGCGCAGCGCGTCGCCGCTGGTCCGGTGGTTGTGCACCATATCCCGCTACCCGACGGAAACCATCGACGTATCCTGCAACCAGCGCCCAGATGGGGTGTGCCTGGTGGTCCGCGCCCGTGGCTGCTGGCGAGCGGGCTATTTTTGGGGTTATCTTGCGCGATAAAGTGGTCCGGTATCTATGCCTTAGCCGTATTTGGGATAACCGTTTTTGTGTGGGGCAGCGCGGCCCGACGGCGAACCCACCATCAGTTGTGGCTTCCGGTGAGCGTAGTGCGCGAAGGGGTTGCAGCGTTTTTCTGGTTTATCCCCTCGGCCTGCCTTGCATACCTGCTTGGCTGGTTGCCGTGGTTTATCAATCCTCATGGATGGGGGCGCCAGTGGGCGCATAGTCAGCGTCTTGCACTGGAGCACGTAACGCACATTGGTGCGACCCACACACCGCCTCTTCTTGATCCGCTTCCGATTAGCTGGGCACCGGACGTCGTCAATTCTTTTATCCACTATCACATCCAAACCTGGCAGTTTCACACCACGCTAACCACGCCACACACTTATCAATCCCAGCCGTGGCTGTGGCTAATCCAGGGGCGTCCGGTAAGTTTTTTCTGGCGCGACGAGACGCAACTATCCGCCAGCTCCTGCCACTGGGATCATTGCGTTAGCGCAATCACGTCAATCGGAAATCCAGCTATCTGGTGGTTAGGGTTGGTTGCTTTGGGTTGCGTTATCTGGGCGGCATTGCACCGACGCGATTGGCGAGCCTGGGCCATTCTTAGCGGTTATGGCGCGATGTATCTTCCGTGGTTCCTTTACAGTCAACGCACGATTTACCAGTTCTACGCGGTGGCTATTCTGCCTTTTGTCGCTCTATCCTTAACTTTCGCGATAGCCGTTCTCACTAAATCCCTGCCGACTCGGTCTCACACTTTGCGCGATATTGAGCAGATTTTCTTCTTACCCCGCCGCCTGGTTGCACCGACGCCATATTCCGAAACAGGCCACCGAACTGCCCCCTTACCCACCCCGACTACTATCTGGCTGCTATCTCAACCCGATTTGACATCACCCACGCGAGGCTCACGCGCATTAAGACACAAAAGGGCAACAGCTACCAGCGCCGGGCAGCACCATCCCTATCCACAGTGGCGAACGTGGCGTTCCTTATCCCGAAGCGCCCGATACCTTATTGCCCTAACACTAGGACTGGTCATAGCGCTCAGTATTTTCTGGCTGCCGCTGTGGTGGGGGATTCCGATTCCGTGGCGGTTCTGGCATATGCACATGTGGTTCCCGTCATGGATATAGCCACAGGCGAAGGTCAATGCAAATCTTTCCGCGCTGTGAACATCTCATTCACCGCCAGGACGCGCGCATTAAACTGACGATACTTTTCTTTTCCCCGTCGCTAAGGAGCGTGCCATGTACGATGCCACTGAGTTAATTCATGCAGGATACCGCCCTGGCAACGGCGAACCTCGCCAATTGCCGATTATCCAATCCACCACCTACGACTACGATTCATCAGAAGCAATTGCTGCCGTATTCGATGAACCAACCCATGCGCTGATTTATTCACGCTTTGCCAATCCCACCGTGATGGCAGTGGAAGAAAAGATTGCCGCTTTAGAAGGTGGCGCCGCCGCAATGGCGACAAGTTCCGGGCAAGCAGCCACACTCATGGCCATTGTCAACCTGTGTTCTGCTGGCGATTCTTTTATTGCGTCAAGTCAGATCTATGGCGGATCAATTAACCTGTTTTCCCACACTCTCAAGCGCTTCGGTATTCGCGTTATTTACGTCGATCAGAATGCCTCAGCCGAGGAAATATCTGCCGCTTTCGAGCCGCGCACGCAAGCAGTTTTCGCTGAGGTGATCGCCAATCCCTCTATGGCGGTATTAGATATTGAGAAGTTCTCCCAGGTCGCACATGCACATGGGGTGCCGCTAATCGTCGATGCCACCTTTGCAACTCCGGTTCTATGTAAACCGATCGCTTATGGGGCAGATCTCGTCATCCATTCCACGTCAAAGTATCTAGATGGTCATGCGGTACAAGTAGGCGGAATGATCGTCGATTCCGGGCGTTTTGACTATGCAAACGGGCGTTTTCCTGGTTTTACTGAGCCGGACGAGACGTATCATGGCGTGGTCTACACCCGAGATTATCCGCAAGCGCCTAATATTATCCGCACCCGCATGCAATTGCAGCGCGATTTCGGCGCTTATCCGGCTGCTCATTCGGCCTTTTTACTGAATTTGAGTTTGGAGACCTTGGACGTCCGTATGCGGCGCCATTGTGAGAACGCTCTGCAGATTGCGCAGTACCTGGAGAGTCGAACGGACGTCATTAAAGAGGTGCGTTATCCTGGTTTGCCGTCCTCGCCATATCACGAGATAGCTACGCGTTATCTATCGGGCGGCTATTCCGGCGTGCTATGTATCGATCTGGCAGGCGGGCGCGAAGCTGGCGTGCGTTTTATGGATTCTTTGCGGCTCATTGCACGTGAGGTTCACGTCGCTGATTCGCGCAGTTGCGTCCTCCATCCAGCTTCGACAACGCACCGCCAACTTTCCGATGCACAGCTTATCGACGCTGGTATCACTGCCGGATTGGTGCGTATTTCGGTCGGATTAGAGGATGTGCGGGATCTGCTGGAGGATCTAGACTACGCCCTGAGCCAACTGACGTAGGGCGAGTTTTCATAGTATTTATCTAGGGTGCGGCTCGGTTTACCCGAGCCGCACCCTATACATTTGCATAAAGCAAGTCACCAAAATATCTTGACGCAAAGCTAATTTTGCTACACCATGGAGGTAACGGAAATCACGGTCGTTATACCGTGCGAATGTATTGTTCAAAGGGGAGATACATGTCGGATTACAAGCTCGTCTTCCATGTCAACGAAAATGATCGCTGGCCGTTCACACTGCGCTCTGTACGCAATTTCGTGCGAGCCAACCCAAGTTACGAAGCAACCGTCGTTGCCAATGGTGCCGCTGTTCGATCCTTCTCTCAGCTCGACACCGATCCGAACCGTATGGCGCGTATTCGCGGTCTAGAAAATGAGGGCGTGAAATTCGTAGTATGTTCCATCGCCCTTGAGGAACGCCAAGTCAAACGGGAGCTCATTCCCGATTACGTCACCGTCGTTCCCGCTGGAATCGTTGAAATTGCGCGCCTGCAAAGCGAGGGATACGGCTACGTCAAGGCATAACCCCTCATCTCACTAGATGACACTGTGGTCCGGCTACCAGCCGGACCACATTTTTCTTCGGCACACCTGTTGAGTGGTTTTTACTATCAGTTCTCCGTCGCCCTACCAAAACACGCAGCTACCGGAAACTGCAAGGGCTTTATACCACCACTTGTTTTACCGAGCTTCATCCGAGCAATCTCCTGCCGCCGTATAACAAAGTTGTTGTGGGGCACTACGCCGCCCAGCTATAGCAGCAATACAGCTATGGCGAACAGCAGCCGCGCAGATACCTGTTACCTGTGAGGCGGGAGGTCTAGGAGCAACGTAAGAGTAGCTCGGCTCCCCTTTATATGTGCAGGTAGCTTAGCTACGCTATCTATTCACTCCCAGTCTCATCATCCGCATCGCGCACTGCTCGCAACACTGTGAAGCGGCGATCCCGCGCGATTTGTGATACATCCACAAAATAGCGCTGAACGATTGCCCGATAGCGTAAATGACTATTGAACACGATATACAGCTCGCCCTTAGGGCGCAGGAGACGAGCTGCGGCCGCAAGCAAGGGCTGAACGCAGGTCATATCCAATGCTGATCCGGCATGAAACGGCGGATTTAAGGCCACGACGTCAGCGCTGCCTGATAATTCACTCGCCGCCGCATCATCCCAGGTTACCCGCGCATGCCCCGCACGAATCTCGGAGGCTAAACTCAACTCCGCCGAAGCAACAGCATCCGAATGTATATCAGTAGCGAGTATCTCCAATGCGCGCAGTCGGGAATCTTCGGCGCGCATATCCTGCCAGGTTCGCAAAAGCGCCAGCGAGACAGTGCCGTTTCCGCATCCTAAATCAACACACGCCAGCGCCCGTTTCACCGCGCCATCGCTCTGTGGCGGATTGAGCAGCCTGGGTAGTTCCTGGGAGACACATCGCGCCAATAGTTGCCCGCCAGGATCTGCGCCCGCCCCATGAAAGACGCCACCAACCCCGTACACCTGCCCCACCGCAGTGTGAGCCTGCGCCGGGCGATAGGGCCGAGCAGGCACTTTGAGCTCCCGAGCAATCAAAGCCCGAAATTTCCCGCGCCCGCGACTCGCATAGACCTGTGAAAAGTGTTGCGCCAGCGCGGCATTGTGCCCACGATCCATATGCTTGTTGTGTGCCCCGAAGATCGCCTTTACATCTCGCCTATGCACATCGGCAATATCGCCCGCTCCTAGATTGGAATAGCTCATCTGTAGTGCGCTAGCAAGA
This sequence comes from Trueperella sp. LYQ143, assembly GCF_046599595.1. Classification (NCBI taxonomy): domain Bacteria; kingdom Bacillati; phylum Actinomycetota; class Actinomycetes; order Actinomycetales; family Actinomycetaceae; genus Trueperella; species Trueperella sp. LYQ143. The sequence continues at coordinate 187,667 of NZ_JBKIWR010000001.1, forward strand.
TAGTGCAATTCAGCGTGCGACTTCGGCGTTCGCCCAATCATCACGTCCACTGACTGAGCAACGAGTGCCATATCGGGGCGCATCGGTGCGTCTATCCCACATACCGCCACATGGGATTGCACCCCTAGGTGCTGAGCATAGAGCTGCGCCTGGCGAGCTTGCGGTAAACTCCGCGACGCGATCGTCACCCGCAGCGCCCGCCCGTCAACACACAAGGAATACGCCCACCGACACAAGGCACCTGTAGGATCATCCGCAACCACAATATGCAACCCGCGCCGATCAGCGATCTCCTCACTAGCTACCTGAATAATGAGCCGATCACAGGCCGAAACCGGAGAATCGACTACTTCCGCGAGGCCGTCGCGCTCCACCACTGATTAATCCCCGATTCCACTGCGTGCTCATCAATTGCCCGCAGCTCCTCGGCGGAAAACTCCAGATTTTCCACTGCTCCCAAAGAATCATGAAGCTGCTCGACGCTCGATGCACCAATAAGGGCAGTTGTTACCGAACCATGCGATTGTTCACGCAGCACCCAGGCGATTGCCATTTGCGCCAGGCTCTGCCCCCGCTCAGCCGCTAACTCATTGAGCTGACGAACATGATCGAGAGCCTGATCGGTAAATAAATCCTTTGAGACGTTACCCCGCCCCAGGCGCGAATCGCTGGGCACACCGCTCAAGTACCTATTCGTTAACAGCCCTTGCCCGAGCGGGGAAAAGGCGATCACTCCCATCCCCTCATCTGCTGCCGTATTCAGCAGCGACGGCTCCCCATCCTCAACCCAACGATTGAGCATAGAATACGAGGGCTGATGAATAACTAATGGCGTGCCAAGCTCGCGCATAATCTCCTGAGCTTGTGCGGTTGCGGCTGCCGAATATGAAGAAATACCCGCATATCGCGCCTTGCCTGAACGAACAGCATCGTGGAGCGCCCCCATCGTTTCTGCCAAGGGCACATCTGGATCCGGCCGATGATGATAGAAAATATCGACATATTCCAAGCCCATACGAGCCAGTGATTCATCTAAGGACGTCAATAGGTAGTGCCGAGATCCGCCAAAGCCCATCGGCCCTGGCCACATATCCCATCCCGCTTTCGTCGAAACAATGATCTCATGACGATACGCCTGCAAATCTTTGCGCATGATCCGACCAAAGTTTTCCTCTGCCGAACCGTAGGGTGGACCATAATTATTTGCCAAATCAAAGTGAATCACACCCCGATCGAACGCCGCACGCACCAATTCACGCTGCGTTTGGAACGGACGATCATCACCGAAGTTATGCCACAAGCCCAGAGCAATTCTCGGCAACATCAAGCCAGAGCGCCCACAGCGCACAATCGGCACATCCTCATAGCGTGTTTTTGCTGGTAACCATTGATCTTTTGGAGAGAGATAATTTTGATTTGCCATGTCTTTATTATCTCACGACGGATTGCCTCGCATACCTGTTTTCCACAACACACATGAGGCCTCGCTGAGCCAATATAGACGGGATCAAACGCAGCGATCCATTCATCACTGCCCGCCCCTTAGAAAAGGCTCAGCTTTTCTTTATATTTCCCAAGTTTTATTCAGCTAATGCCCAACTCTGGTGGGCTAGAATGAGCCAAACAAAACGCGATCACGACAAGGATCAACAACTATGGGACTCTTTGCTCGTCTGCGCTCAACCAGACATACGAGTGCCAAGCAGCCTAAGACCAGCCATACCTCTCAGCAGCGCCCGTTAACTACTGCAATTACTGACGAGCAGCTTGACACAATCGCCGACAAAAAACAGGCTGGCGTTTGGGACGGCATGGTCGCTCCACCAACCTCACGACCTGGCGCTTTAGGGATCCCCCACTGGTTAGCAAAATACGGCTTAGCCTCCTGGGCCATCATCGGAATAGCGATCGTCGCTTTCGGGATCTGCCTGGTGTTATCCACCATCACGGAAGTATTTCTCGGTGTTTTCCTTGCCTGTGTATTGACCTCCGTTCTCCTACCGATCGTTAACTTCCTGGACCGTTTCATGCCGCGCGCATTGGCAACCGCGCTAGCCATCATCGGCGGTTTCGCCGTATTCGGCGGGCTGGTTAGCTACGTCGTATTTTCCGTGGCAAATGAATGGGATGATCTAGCCACCGAATTCCAACATGGCGCCGACGATGTCTTTAATTTCCTGAGCAACGGTCCATTGCCGTGGCACATATCCCGCGAACAAGCCACCCAAGCGCTATCGAATGCCGTTGCGGAGAGTACTGAATGGGTACAAAATAATTCCGGTACGATTGCCACAACTATTCTGACGAACGCCAGCCAACTTGCTGTGGTTGCCACCGTCTTAGCTCTCGCTATTTTCGTTACCATCTGCCTGCTTGCCCAAGGCTCGAAGATGTGGCTCTGGTTCTTAAACTGCCTGCCAGAGCGCAATCGCGAGCGCATCAATCTTGGCGCGTATGCCGGCTGGGTTGCTTTCTCCGGCTACGCTCGCGGAACCGTTATCATCTCACTGTTAAACGGCACGATGTGTTTCATTTTCTTATTGCTCGTCGGCGTCCCTCTCGTTGCCCCGCTTGCCGTCCTGGTCGTAATGGGCTCATTCATTCCCCTAGTTGGCGCTCCCATTGCCATGTTCATTGCCATGATCGTCGCTTTAGCTTCGGGGGGCGCTATCAAGATGGCTATCGTCGGTTTAGGTATTGCCGGTATCGGGCAGATTGAAGGCCATATCTTCCAGCCGCTCATTATGGGCAATCAGGTTTCCCTCCATCCGGTCGTTGTGGCTATTGGCGTGGCGGCGGGTGGTTTTGCCGGAGGGCTCGTCGGTGCGGTTATCGCTATTCCTATCATGGCGATTGCTTGGTCGGCGTTCCGCACCTTGCATCAGCCCGATCCGAAGCTGAGCGCTATTCCCTACGTTCCAAAGTCGCGAGTTTTGCCTGCGCAAAAATCGCGAAACTAATTCCACATATCTAAATACCCCTGCAGCCCAGGTCGCCAGGGGTATTTTTATGCACATGCCCGCGCTAGTACACCTAATTATTCGCGACGATCTCCTGTCATACTGTCGCTAACTTAATAACTATAAGAAAACACTATCTCCTGGTCACAGCCTAAAAATATATTTATCTATAAAAATTAGGTAACCCTTGCCACGATAGCTGCCATTAAGTTAGGATCGCCTAAGTTGGAAATATGCACACCAACTCATTACCCACAAGGAGAAAGAATGAGACACGCAAAAGCCGGGGTATGGCGCTTTATCTCCGCAGCCCTGACTCTATTCCTCGCATTAATCCTCACATTAAGCGCATATACAGTATCAGCATCCGCCGACGAATCCCCCGCAAACGAAGCGCCCTACGCCATAACCAAAGCAACCTTCACCTGGAATATTCGCGACAGCTGGTACAGCTATTTAACCAGCCCACACGGCGGTGCTCCCGGTAGCGTCACCCCTCGCAACGGCGCCCGCATCATCCGCAAGCAACTATATTGGGGCACTGGTTACGGAAACTGCAGCACGTCAGGAAACTGCACTATCACCTATCCCGGCACATACATTTTTAAAAAACACTCCGATTCTCAAGGTGGGTATTTCCTCGACATCACCATACAAAATCTGCGCATCACGACAGAAGGTAATCATGGCTTCATACTCGCCCACACCCGTTCGCGAGATATGAACAACCCCTCCCAATATCTCGAAAATCCTGATCTTCGCCTGGCAACTTTCGAGCTCGCCACCCCCGTCAGCATCGAAAATAATCAGCTACACCTCAACGGCATTACCCCCACTATCACCCAAGATGCCGCTCCTTATTTTGGCGGAAACTACGGCGGTGAAGCAGGTAGTGCCTTCACGCTAACCGCCGAGGCATACCAACCCAACACTCCTGACGCCCAAGACATCATCCGAGAACAACAACAAGACACCGACCGTATCGACGTCAATGCCTTGCAGTGGTCCGTCATTAAAGATTTTCTACCAAAAGCCACTAAGGACAATCTCCTCTTCCAAACCGATTCCGGAGCATCCCCCGTCTCGAATTACATCGAGTTCAAGGATCCCACCGGAGTTATGGAAAACGGCGTTTTAAAAGTGACGTACCCCGGGAAACTGACGTTATACAAGAACGGGACAGAAGCCGACAAAAAATCACCTATCTTTAGCATGTCAGGAATCCGCCTAGAAATTTCCCGACATGACCGCGGCGAAATCTATATGACGGTATCGCGCGACGCAGGAGCAGCCGAAGAGATACATTTTGGCACGTTCTATGCCCCGATATACACCGATTGGGGGCAATTCACCATACACGCTTCCAACGCCACTGTTCGCCTGGATGATAATGCCCGCCTGGAGTTGCCATATCTCGGTACTTCCGACGATGTTGCCCCATTAAACTTCCGAATCAACTTCGACTGGCTCTCTCCCGATGACGACCAACGCGCTAAAACGTTCCATGCGATATATGACGAACCCCGCCCCGATTGGACGAAACGTTGGCCCATTTTCATTCAAACAACGCCAATCTACCGACCTGAGGTGCCCCACGATGACGTTGTACCAAGCGTCGAGGAAGAAAACGCCGCATGGCAAGATTCACCTGCGCCAGCCGCCCATGATGGGCAGTTCATTTGGGGTATCAAGCGATCTTGGCAAAGCTACATTGGGCGTGGCACACTCGCTGACGGCCTAGAATTCAGCAATAAGAATTACATATGGCCAGCAGCAAATAACACCTCCGCACAACGCTTGGATGATGGCACTATCGTCTTGAGATTCCGCGGGAACGCTTCATGGAATGCCTATGGCGGTTTACTTGACATTGCCCTAGGCGACATCGAAGCCCATCTGCGCCCGCTCAATCCGAACGACTACACACAAGGTTTCGAGAAAGACATCCGAATCTATGGCAAGCTCGCCAACACCAGCTCTTATCGCGATTCACATATGCTCCTCGGCGCCATCCGCGGCGATGTCACCAGCAAAGTCGCTGCCGCTGCCAATGATTCAAGCACCGCTGAACTCGCATTAAACTTGGAAAACCAGCCTTTCTACCTTGGAGAAGATCCAGCACCCATATTCATGAACGTTTACCGAGCGGGTTTACGCATGGACAACGCATCGTTTGCTGGGACAGTTCGCATACCATTTTCCGTTTCAGGATTACCGCAACCGCCTAATCCAACACCAATTTCTCCAGTACCGACGCCACAGCCTGCACCGACTCCTGGGGAAACTCCATCCCCGACGCCACATCCCAGTGGAGTGCCAAACACGATTACACCTGGCACACCGCACATTATCAACACCCTCCCGGCGCACAGTAACGCCACACCAGAAGTCAGTGGCGCAACCCTGCCACACACCGGAGCATCACTCTTTGCTATCGTTTCTGCCGCTGCCGCACTATGCATAGCCGGTATTACGCTCAGTATCCGAGGGCATGCTCTTAGCAATACCCGCATTGCAGGGGGAGAAGATAGCTACAGATAGGGATTTCATCACGCGGTTCGCCCTATCTGGCTCGGTGGTGGAGAGAAAACTCTCCACCACCGTTTTTATTAAGCATGCACTATTCAATTTTTCCTAGCGATGACCGTTACCGCCGTTCAGTAGCCACACACCGCGTACTCCTGTAGTAGTTCACCTGTTTGCCCGAATTTACGACACAGCACGTCGGCTTTTCCCGCTTTACGTCAGCCCAAACTCACACCCAGTAGCAACGATCCGATTCAGGAAACGTCGATAATTTCACCGCACGATCTTGGCTTCTGGCAATAACCAGCTTCACCTACTCTCAGATACAACACGCCATTCGACATATACCATCTCGCTTACCCCCCCCGTCATTACCTAGCTCAAATACCCTATCTACCAAGGAATTCAGAACTTTCGTAATATCTGTAGCCATATTCTGTAGGCAAGAATTGCTCCAATAGCGTTAATCCATGCCTATACACAGCTTCACCATCGGCAACATAGCCAGAGCTTGCCCTACGACAGCGAGATAGCCCGACCAGGCGAGCACAGTGAATGACTACGCGGATTGGCTAAGCGAGCTAAACGGATTTTTCCACAGCGGGTGCAACTGGGCCGTCATAAACCGAGATCATCTTCAAAAACATCGGGATAGAGCCGCGAACCGCCACCGCAATAGAGGCTCGCGTTACGGATTGATCGTGATGATGTTGGAGGAGCAGCCGACGGTAGAGCCGCTCCGCAAAGGCTAATACATAGTGGCCCAACATGTGCGAGGGCATATTGAGCCGGTATCCGCTATCCATCAAGGAGTGATCGACGACCTGCGCGATGTGCTGGGCTAGCCGCTCCTCGTATGAGGACATCAGTTTGCCGATTATCTCGTGCCGTGCTCCGTACAGATTTAGTTCTTCTTGCAGGAGGTAAAAATCGCGGGTTAATGGTAGCGCACAACTAATTCTTTCGGCCGCTTCCATGAGGCGCGCCTCTGCTTCGTCTTGATTGTGCGGCGGCGAGTGAAAGACTACTTCTTGTTCTGCCCGAGACAGGATATTTTCGAGTTGGGTAAGCCGGTTATCGACGATGGCCTGCAGGATATGGTCGAGATCGCGGTAGGAGGAGTAGAACGCGCCACGGGTGAATCCGGCTCGCCGGCAGATTCGCTGAACGCTGATTTGCGCCATTCCTTCTTCCGCAATTATTTGGGCTGCTGTTTCGCGCAGTTTTTCGGCGGTATCTTGCCGACGCGCCGTGGGAGGTGTCGCCAGCCGTTTGGCTCGGGCCTCCGCAATTTTCCCCACTGTGCGCTCCTTCCACGCCGTTGTGTCAACTGTAACACGAACACACTTGATACAGGGGTGTATCATTACGTATCGTCGATACTCTCATATCCTTGCCGATACCGACAGAAGAAGGTGCGCCATGGTTCGTTTTGCTGGTAACAAAATTGCCAACATCGTCATTGTGATCGCTCTTGCGCTCGTCCCCTTTATGTACGCCGGTATCCTCACCTGGGCATACGAGGCGCCCCTTGACCGAATGGATCGCATCCCCGCGGCAATCGTCAATCTCGATCACGAGGCCCAATCCAGCTCTGCTGACGGCACAACACACACCTTCGCCACCGGAGACGAACTCGTCAAACGCTTAACCTCCGACGAAACCCAAGCAGGTTTCGATTGGCATATCACCGACGAGGAATCCGCCCGAGCCGGGCTGAAAGCTGGCACATATCAAGCCATGCTCCTCATCCCCGAAGATCTCTCAGCACATCTGGCAGCAATGTCTGACCCAACCCAAACCCAACAGGTCAGCTCAACGATTCACCTTTATACCGACGATGGAGTCAATTACCTGACCGGCACAATGGCCTCCTCCGTCGCCCTCAAGCTCCAAGAAGCCGCCGCCTCGCAAGGCGCAAGCAAATATATCGACTCCCTCCTCCTATCTATGGGACCACTGCACGACGGATTCTCTCAGGCCGCTGCCGGCGCCGGAGCCCTAGCCGAAGGCAGCGGGAAACTTGCCGCTGGAGCAAACGATCTCGATACCGGCGCCACCAAACTCAACACCGGCGCACAATCCTTGGCCAGCGGCACCGGAGAACTTAAAAATGGCTCCGCCGCGCTATCTTCCGGTGCTGATACGTTGGTATTAGGCGTCGGGCAAATCGCCGACGGCGCTCGCCGACTTTCCACAGGTGCTGCCGGTTTGGATACGGGCATTACGCAATACACTGCTGGCACCGCACAACTTGCCGCCGGCCTCGATGCCGTTAACACCGGATTAACCGTCGATTCCACCAACCCCGACGGCACAACCCGTCCGTCTTTCCTCACCGGATTCACCCAACTAGTCGCCCAATTCCACCCAGGAACTGGCGGGGCTAGCACATTGAAGGACGGAGCTAGCGCGCTAGCAACTGGTGCGACCGCGGCCGATAACGGCCTCACGCAGCTCAACACCGGAGCACAGCAGCTCCTGACTGGCGTCACCCAAGCCAGTCAAGGCGCACATGACCTGCACAGCGGCGCTACTACTCTCAGCGCTGGCGCACAAGAACTTGCTAATAAGCTCGGCGCCACAGACGCTCAATCCCTGCATGGCGGGCTGGCGTCTTTGAAAGAACTGACGGATGGGCTCAATCAAGCCTGTAGTGGCATTGGCAAGATTGATCCGGTCTGTATCGGAATCAGCACCAAACTAGCGGTGAAAGGTATGAGCATAGCTGACCTCTCCCGCGCTATCGATACGATGTCTGCTGGAGTTAGTGCCGCCTCAGATGCGGCCAATCAGATTTCCGCTGGAGGAACACAACTAGCCACCGGCTCTCAGCAGCTTGCTTCCGCATTGACCGCCGGAAACGACCCTGCTCATCCCACTATCTTTGACGGGGTGCAGCGCATCGTAACGAGCACGCAGCCCTCTGCCGATGGTCTTGCCCATCCAACAACATTGAAGGACGCCACCAGCGCCCTCGCCAGCGGGGCAAATACCCTCCACCAAGGCATTGATACCGCTGGAGCTGGTGCCGATCAGCTAGCTAGCGCCCTATCAGGGCAGATCGTTCCCGGAATTCAACAGTTGCGATTCGGCGCTCTGACCCTCAACAATAACTCCCCTGCTTTGATCTCCGGCGCTAATCAGATTCATAGTGGCGCAGCGGCGCTGGCTGCCGGATCAACTACTGCCGAATCCGGCAGCCAGCGTCTGGCCGCCGGTGCGCAACAGCTCGATTCTGGATTAGCTACTGCCCATTCTGGCGCACAACAATTAGCGCAGGGCACGAGCCAGTTAACCGACGGAGCGAAGGTCCTGCATGAGGGCTCCACACAGGTGCAGGCCGGATCTCAAGAATTGCAACATAAGCTCACCGAAGGAGCGAATAAGATTCCGGTTTTGGGCACCACCCAAGCCGCCCATACTGCCGAGATTGCCGCACAACCCATTGACGTGCAAGCCACTCGCCTCAATCCGGTATCAACGAACGGCATTGGCTTTTCCACTTTCTTCATGTCGCTGTCACTGTACGTCGGGGCTATCGGTATCTTCTTCGTCATTCCTGCCTTAGATTTACGCCGCTCTGGCCATGAGCCATTTTGGAAGTCGGCAGCGCGTTCAGCCAGCACTGCATGCCTTTTCGGTATCGCTCAGGCAGCTATCGTCGTTCTCGCCCTTGAGTTGCTCCTCGATCTGCATGCGGCCGATATTATGGGCCTGCTTCTCATCAGCATCCTGTCATCCCTGACGTATGTGGCGATGAATCAGGCCTGCCTGGCGGTCTTTGGCTTCCGTGGACGCTTCTTCTCCCTTGTGCTGATGTGTTTGCAGCTCGGCGCTGCCGCAGGCACATTCGCTTCCGAAACCTTGCCGAAGTTCCTGCAAGTATGCAATGCCATTTTGCCCATGCCTTATACCGTCCGAGGAGTGCGCACCTTGGTTGCTGGCGGCTCTGTTTCGCTGACGGGCGTGGTAAGCGTCTTGCTCGTGTGGATGCTCGTCAGCATTGTCGTCACCTTGTTTGGCGCATACCGACGCACTGGGCTTAAACCAATGCCTTATGATCCAGCTCTGGCGTTCCCTGGTGCTGCCCCAGAAGATCGCCGCTCGTTGGTATCTCAGATTGGTGCGCAACCGGCACGCTCCTGAGGTATCCCTAATCGGGGCTAGGTGGGCGTATGCCAGTCCTCCCAATGCATGACGCCCACCTAGCCGTCCACACCATACGGCTCGCCAGCACGGCGAAAATTATCCGTACTGGCGAGCCGTAGCAGTTATTCAGTTATTCGCTTTTGGTAGCGGCACCCTGGGCATTGCTCATGTAGCATACATCGTGCCGCGAACGTCGTTCTTTCGCCTTACCACGCGATACCGATCAGGAGGAATGCGATCACAGCCGAGAGCAGCCACCGCCAAACCTAGACTCGAGGCCACATACCGAGCGGTCTGGCCCTTGCCACTCCACACCCTGGCCCTCTGCCCGCTCCAGACCACAACATGGCACGCCGCAGGCAAAGCCCCTTAGGAAGCAGGCTATTACCCCTCTCCCTCCTCAACCACATAGGGCGGAAAAGAGGGATACCCAAATATCCTCAGTTAGTACCCGAACTGCGCCGCGACTTGACGTACCGACTGGGCGGAGGCATGCAAGCCATCTAGCTCATTTTGCGTCATCGCCGGAACAACTAGGCGACCAACGCCCGAGCGCCCGACAACCGTCGGCATCGATAGGCACACATCATTAATGCCAGCGATCCCGTCAATATAGGAGGATACCGGCAGGATCGTGCGCTCATCACGCAGGATTGCCTCCACGATACGCGCCCCCGATAGACCGATCGCGTAGTTCGTCGCACCTTTGCCTTCAATGATTCGATATGCCGAGGCCATCACGTCATGCGCTATCTCTTCACAGCGCTGCTGGGTAATACCGCCCCATTCCTTAACTGGCACACAACCGATATTCGTGGAGGACCACAAGGCAATCTCTGAATCGCCATGCTCCCCAACGATATAACCGTGAATCGAGCGCGGGGCAACACCTAGTTCTTGGGCAATCAGGAGTCGATACCGCGAGGTATCCAGCACGGTTCCCGATCCGAACATGCGCTCGCGGGGTAAGCCCGTGATTTTCATCGATGCGTACGTCACTACGTCAACCGGATTAGACACCATCAGGTAGATCGCATTGGGCGCTACTTCGAGAATACTGGGCAACATTTTTTCCATAATGCCGATCGTCGCACCAGCTAGCTCCAACCGGCTCTGACCTGGTTTTTGCTTTGCTCCGGCCGTCACGATAACAATATCGGACCCGCGGCATACCTCTGGATCATCCGATCCCAACACATTGGATACATGGGCAAAGGTCTGCCCCTGGGCAATATCCAAAGCCTCCGCTTCAACTTTGGCTCGGTTAATATCGTATAGGGCGATATCGCGCGCTGATCCTCGGGTAAGACACGCATAGGCAAGCGTGGCACCGACTGCCCCTGCCCCGAGGATGGAAATTTTCGTTGGACGAGAAATAGTGTCACTCATGGCGACAGCCTAACGAGTTTTCTCTTCTAACGGAATGGTCTGATGGACCTATCTTTCCTCAGCCGGGTGAATCTCCACGTGGTGACCGTCTGGATCATGAACGTGTACTTTGGTTGCCGCCGTATCCGTCACTACCTGCGCTGGGTAACCGGCTTGAGTGAGCCGACGGGCAACTTCCGCTAAGGGTTGTGTTGTTTGGAAGCTCAGGTGAACGAGAGGGACTGCGCCACCAACAGGATTGGCAGCTTCTTCACGGACAACGAGCTGCCCCGCATCACCGTGATGCAGGCCGATCCACCCCGAACTATCCGAAGCAGACATCTGCTCCCACCACGAATCTGCTCCTGGGGCACTATGGAAGCCGAGCTGTTCAAAGAATTTCCGATCTGCGGAAAAATCAACGCTGTAGCGTACCATCATGACCTCTACCGATGACGACTCATTCGATGGTGACTCGTTTTCCTGATCGGTGTATCCATAGAGATCATGGCACCATTCATTGATCCATATACCACCACCAGATGGATCAATAATGCCTGCCTGCTTTCCCCAGGCTTCATCCCACACCTCGATCTCGACGCCACGGGCACACATCTCCTGGGCATACGTCTGGGCATCATCAACCAGTAAGACGAGATGCGCCTCGCCAGGATGCCCAAAATCTGCCCCGCTAGCGCCGTGCACGGCAACCGACCCAGCTTTACCGCGCAGGACGGTGTATTCTTCACCGCTGGTGCGAACTGGGCTCAGACCAATCGCGCGCAGAAAATCCGTCATGCGCTGGGGCTGAGTGGTGAAGTAGTAGGGGCACACACTGATATTCATAACTATTCCTCGCTCACTGTTTGTTCGCCGCTGGCAAGATAATGCGTCAATGCGGCCGTCACTAATGCTGATAGCGATATGCCCTCATCAACTGCGCGATGTTTGACCTGCCTAATTAGCTCTGGGTCGAGATAGATATTGAACTGCTGTTTTGCAACCATATTAGTATGCTAGCATGCTAACGATGAATCGCAATAGTGAACAGCACACAATTTATTCCCGACGCCACCTGCGTCGCCGCCGATATGAACAGCAGCAACTAGCCCCGACCACACGGCACACCCAGCACATCACATAAGAAATACGCAAATGAGATTCACTGCTTCACCATCCGGAGAACTCATCGCCTTCTCCCAGGCATATCAAAGAGGGGCTCCAGCACCACACATAGGCCACAGTAGAGCACCGCACACCATAAGACCCCTACGCACGCTATCCGCCATTCCGCCAAGAGTTTTGCTATTAACCACTACACAAGACAGGCTATTCGCGACCATTCAACACCCCAAACAGTTAGCGCCTGTAATGTGCACACACCTGTTGCGCCCGCGGATCGAGCGTCACCTCCCCGCCATACGGAAGCAGAAGTTGCGGGCGCGTATGCCCGAACGGCACACCCAGGCAAATGACCGCATCGGGAGCATAACGCTGGCACGCCCCCACAAGAACCTCATCCATCGCCCGTCGGTACCGCTCCTGCTCCGCAAGCGTCGGCTGGTAATCCAAGGTCGTTGCCGGAACGCGCGCCAACATCACCCCAGAAAATCGCTCCAGCAAACCACGTTCCCCCAAAGCCCGCAAGAAATAGCCGAAAGCAAGCGGCTCCATCAGATCATCGGAAAATTCCAGCAACAAAATTGCCCCATCCAACTCCGCATCCACCGGAGCATGATCGGCCAGAAAGATCTCCTGCAAAACCTGGACACACCCACCCCAGGTGCGCGCACGAATCGGGCGCGAGGATCCAGCCCATTGCCACGGGCCAACCTGCTGGCGCACACCATACTCCGTCAGCGCTCGCGGATCAGCCCAATCATGACCATGATCTTCACTCTCACCAGGATTTTCCAACACCAGATCTACACCAGCGAGCGCACTGCGCAAACACTGCTCATGCCAGGAATCCACCTGCGGGCCAGGCCCAATCTGCACCTGCGTCGAACCACCATAGATTGATGGAATCCCGTGGCGCCACAGCCAGTTAAGCAAATGAGTGTTATCCGAATAGCCGAAAAACGGTTTCGGATTTTCCTGAATAATCTGCGCATCAAGATAAGGCAAAATGGTGATCTGATCGCTGCCGCCCACGCTGGTCATAATTGCCGTGATCGCCGGATCGGCAAAAGCCATATTGACGTCATGCGCTCGCTGAGCAGCAGGAGCTTGCAACATTCGAGTCGTCGGAAACTCCACAACCTCACAACCAGTTATCTCCTGCAAACGACGAACGGCTTGCTCATGCACACGCAGCCCGTATGCCGGCCCTGCCATTGCCGGAGAAAGCACTGCAATGCGTTTATCTTTCTGAGTAGTTACCCTGCCGCAGGAACTCGCCAGTACCTCGCCCATTATCTATCTCATCCCCACCTTAACCACACGCCCATAACGCAATACAGACCGCCACAAACAGCCGTTAGGCTCGTTCTGGTGACTTCTTTTGCGCCCTGTCGAGTTTATCAAGTTGGACGATGCGGGCGGCCGTGGCCGTGGTCGTCACCAGCGTATTTATCACTCCCGAGCGAACCATTGCCAAGATAGCCTGAGCTTTTTCCACCCCGCCAGCGACCGCCACAACCTGCCGAGTATGGCGTAGCTGCTCAACACTGACGGAAATGCGCCGACGCCCTAATGCCGTCTTAACCGCCGTCCCATCGGAGGCGAAAAACAATCCAGCACAATCCGCCACGACTTGCGCCCGATCTAGTTCTGCCACATCGGCTGCTGGCAGCACTTTATCAAGCTGCGTGATACGCTCCGTCCACGAACCAACCGACAGCAGGGCAACATCGAGACTGTCATAACGCTCCATTACCTGCACTGTACTGGGCTCTCTGCGCAAGCGCTCTGCCAGTTGAGCACTGGAGGCAAACATCGGCGCAGCTAAGGCGAAAGTGCGATACGGGCGGTTATCCGCAATGGACGCGATGATACGCAAGGGCGACTGCTGAGCATCTGCTTCCAACATGCCCGTCAGTTGCACCAAATTAATGGGGGGAAGTAGTGGGAGGTAACGCCCGATACATGCCAGGGTGCGCCCCCAGGACACCCCAATACTCATTCCACCACGCACGTATGCCCCGAGAAATCCGGCAGCGGCTCGCCCCAGTTCTTCGCGCAGCTCATCTGGCCCTGCGGGATCGGGAACCAGGATAACCTTTTCCACCTGTAGGTTTTGCGCTAGATAGCGATGCAGATCTTCAGCTTGCACCGTCGGATCAACGACTTCAAAGCGAACAATTCCGCGTTCGCGCGCCGCCTCTAATAACCGTGCAACCTTAAATCGAGAAATCCCCATATGCTCAGCAATGGCAATTTTGCTCTGCCCATGAAGATAAAACGAACGGGCGGCTTGAACCATTAATGCCACTTCCGTTAGGGAATCATCTGCTTCCATAACTCACACCTCGACCACAAGATACGCGCGGAACTACTTACTATACGTAGCATCTTCTATTCTACAGCGCTCAAATGAGCGTAATATATTTGCTCAATTGTTGACATTAGATGTGAGCGAGCTTATGCTCTAGATAATCCACAGCAATGAAGCTGCACGTCATAACGAAGGAGTCGAAATGAAGGCTCGCCGACGAGTACCTCAAGAACTAGGCGTTTTCGGTGTTGTTATCCTGGTGGCAATCATCATGGGTCTGCTGTCCCCACAATTTCGCACCCCGGGAAACCTGAGCGTCCTCCTCCTCAACGGCAGCGTGGTAACATTCCTCGCACTCGGGCAAACCTGCGTCCTGCTAACCGGCGGAATTGACCTATCTGTCGGCTCCAATATCGCCCTCACCGGAATGATCGCCGCCCTCGCCATGAAAGCCGGACTCCCCTGGTGGGCCGGAGCTGCCCTTGCCATAACAACCGGAATCGTCGTCGGGCTATTTAACGGCCTTGCCGTTCACTACGGCAAAATGCCACCCTTCATCGTCACCTTTGCCACCTTCGGCATTTCTGCGTCCATCCCGAAAATTTTGACGAACGCAAAATCCATCACCGTCGAAGACCCCATGTTTGCTTTCTTTGGCAGAGGCTCCCTCTTTCACATTCCCATCCCCATCATCATGGTTATTGTTGCCGCCATTGCCATCAGCCTGCTCCTAACACGAACAGCTACTGGTGTTCGGATCTATGCCGTCGGTGGCAATAAAGAAACCGCCCGCCTCGCCGGCATCAACATCGCCCGAACCACTGTTTTGGTCTACGTCATCTCCGGCGTATGCGCCTCATTCGGCGGCATTATCACCGCTTCTCGGCTCATGGTCGGCTACCCCACCGCAGGATCTGGAACAGAGCAGTTCTACTCCATCGCATCTGCTGTTGTAGGCGGCGTCTCCCTATTCGGTGGCATCGGCACGGTGCTGGGCGCTTTCCTCGGATCACTACTCATCGCAGAAGTCTCCAACGGCATGAACGTTATCGGGGTCGATTCCTACTGGCAGCCCCTCGTCATCGGCGTCATCATCCTCCTCGGAGTAGCTATCGACACTAACAAATCCGCTTTGACCGCCCGACGCAAACGAGGGCAAAACACCTCCGCCGAAATCCCCGCACCCGATACCACCCCATCCACGGGAGTTACCTCCCACTCATCCACTCAGTCAGCAAACGGCAGTCGGTCACTCGCTCTCGTTTCACAAGCTGCCGAATCAACCCAACAACGCTCAGGCGACTCGGCGCAGCTTCAACCCACAACGCAGCGCACACCAACGCCTCGCGAAACCCACTCCACAACACAAACCCCGCCGGCACAACCCCCAACGCCCGGCACATAACGCCTACTAGGCCAGATCGGCACATACGCTTCCATGCCAAGCACTACGGAACCGCCACAAACGCTCAGATAGCACGAGATAGGGCGAACCGCAGCTAAGGCAAAGGGAAACGACCATTCTCCCAGCCAGTGCGAAACGATCACGGAAATAATCCCGCACTACCAAAACAGATACCACCCCTCCTCACAACCCAATCCTCATACGACCAACATAGCGACTCATCCGAGTGCCCCGCACCGGAACCATCACCTACAAGGAGAGAAAACATGCGCAAAACCATATTCGCCGCATCCGCATCTGCCCTCGCCCTCGCCAGCCTCGCCGCCTGCGGCGCTGTCGATACCGGCACCGGCAACAATAAAGAACAAACCGGCGCAGCCAGCAGCGAGGTCAGCGTCCCCGAACAGTGCAAAGCAGATGGCGCCCTACTCGCCGTCCTACTGCCCAATCAGACGAACCCGTACTACGTCGCAATGAAAGAAGGCTTCGAAGAAGCCGCCACCACCCACGGTTTCAAAGCTGAAGTGCAAATCGCTGGTGACGATGATGCCCAGCAGCTCGCCCAGGCTGAAGCCCTCCTGCAAAAGAAACCCTGCGCACTGGCACTCAATCCGGTGAAATCTGAGCCCGCAGCAGCTATCGTCAAAGCCGCCAACGACGCTGGAGTTCCCGTCTTTACGGTCAACGTTCTCGTCGATTCCAAAGCCCTCCAAGCTCAGGGCGGCAGCATTATGCAGTACCTCGGGGCCGATAACCGCGCCGGCGGAGAGCAAGTTGCCGAACAGATCCTCACAGATTTTGGCAAAGACGCAAAACTCAATATCGGTTTCGTCACCGAACCAGACGAAGTGCCCGTCGTGATTCGCGACGAAGGATTCTCTGAGAAAATCGCCAGCGATCCGAATGCAAAAATCGTCGCCAAGGTAGACGGCAACGTCAAAGTCACCGACTCCCTCAACGTCACCTCGGAAATGTTGCAGGGCAACCCCGATATGAACGCCATCTTCGCCTCCACTGGCCCGGCAGCCCAAGGCGCACTGGAAGCAGTCCAAGCCTCCGGCCGCGACGTGAAAGTTTACGGTTTCTGCGCCCCCGAACTACCGCTGACGGCTACCTACCCCGGCTGTGTGGCCCAAGAACCTAAAGATTACGGCATGCGCGTCGTCGAACAGATCCGCAAATTTGTTAACGGCGAAAAGATCGAATCTGAGATTCTGCGCCCGCTGAAGGCATACGTCAAGGGGCAGACCCCTGCTCCCGGCGAAGTGGGCTGATCGCCGCCTACCCGTCAATTCTCCTATCCGCCCGCGCCCTGCAGGGCTAAAGTCCCGCAGCAAAGCGAAAGCCGCAACCCTGCAGAGCAACGGCAACATCTCGGCTCGTTGGTGGCACTGCGAGGAACACTCCTTCAACAGCCTTGATCGTGCCACCACATGCCAGATACCCATTACGGAACCCGATACACCGCAAGAGATAACAGAAAGGTGACCCCCATGAGCACCCGTGGACTGAGAGCCATCGACATCACGAAAGATTACTCCGGAGTGCGCGTTCTCATGGGGGTGAGCCTCTCGCTAGCTCCCGGGGAGATCCTTGGATTAGTTGGGCACAACGGCGCTGGAAAATCCACCTTGCTCAAGATCTTCTCCGGCGCTCACAAACACTCTGGGGGACATTTGATCGTTGACGGCAAAGAGGTCACTTTCACTAGCCCAGCCCACGCCCTCCACCACGGAGTGTCCACCGTCTATCAGGAGCTTTCCCTACTGGGCAATCTCAGCGTGACGCAAAACGTCTTTCTTGGTCGAGAAATTAGCTCCCTACGCGGCCTGGATAAGCGGCGCATGAGCGCACAAGCACGCGATATTATCCAAGAATTCGGCTTAGATCTTGACGTTGACCGGAAAGTCTCCAGTTACCCTATGGCGACCCGCCAGCTCTTAGAAATCGCGATAGCTGCCTCACGCCAAACTCGCTACCTGCTGCTGGATGAACCAACCACCTCCCTAGAAGGTGAGCAGGTCAGCCACTTACTTTCCTACGTGCGAAACCTGGCCACCGATAAGAATATTGGGGTTCTCATCGTCAACCACAAACTTGATGAGTTATACGGGGTAGCTGACCGTATCGTTGCCCTGACGAACGGGCAAGTCGTCATTGATGCCCCAGCAGCCACCGTTGATCGCCGCCAAGTCGTTGCCGCCATTGCCGGGCATGCTTATGCCCAGGCCGACCATCATGCCACAGATCCGCTTAGTGAAGCCGAATCCCGCGCTAATGCGAGCGCACCCGGCGGTGATGGCAGTGGGGCAGAATCTCAAACCAAAGCAGCAACATCCCACACCACGATAGCTACATCCCATGCCGGCAGCGCCGAACCTGGCAGCGAAAATGCCCAATCTCGCAGCGGCACACACCTCAGGACGATCACACCCACACAGCGCGACACCTTAGAACAAGCCATGGCGATTTCTCATGTGACTTCGCCAGCACTGAACGGAGTTGACCTAGATATTCGCGCCGGAGAAATCCTGGGCATCTACGGGCTTTCCGGCTCGGGGCGTTCAGAAACCCTACGGGCAATCGCTGGTCTGGATAAAATCACTGGCGGAGAATTCCGCGTCTTTGGGCAGCCCTACCGCCCACGCACCCCGCGGCATGCAATGCGCTACGGCATAGCTTTCGTCACCGAAGAACGAAAATACGACGGTGTTGTGCCGCAAATGAATTCCTACCAGAACACGGCACTTCCTGTGCTCAATCAGTTCACCACTAATTTCTATCTACACACCCGCCGAATGCGTAACGCCACCTCGCAGCGCTTGAATGAACTCGGATTACGCGGCGATGCCCGTCAGCCCATCGTTTCCCTATCAGGTGGCAACCAGCAAAAAGTGCTGCTGGCTCGCGCCCTCATGCAAAATCCTCGAATTTTATTGCTTGACGAACCCACCAAAGGCGTCGATATTGGCGTCAAAGGCGAGATATACCACCTCTTGCGCCGACTCGCCCACCAAGAAGGGCTCGCCGTCGTTGTCGTCTCCAGCGAAGAAGAAGAGATCTTAGAGGTATCCGATTCCGTCTGCGTCTTTGCTGGTGGAAAAGTCATTCACGGCCCAGTTCCCACCTCCACGATGACGCAGGCCACGCTCCGAGAGTTGTCGTGGACGGAAACCCCCACACCCTTGGCCTCATCCACCCATTAAGAAAGGTCGCGATCCTTATGGAAGACCACGAACTATTAGCGATTGCCCAGCAAGCTGCCCGTATTGAAGCAGCATCTCTATGCGATGTCGCTAACCAGCTAACCGATACGACTGTTGCTATCGCCCGTCGGATTATCGCCCTAGCCGGAAAAGTTATTATCACAGGCGCCGGCACTTCATCTTTTGTGGCCCGACGCATGGCCCATCTGTTATCCGTATCCGGCTCACCTGCCTTATTTATGCACTCTATGGACGCCCTGCATGGCACGATGGGGGCCTTACAAGCCACGGATTTACTCATCATGTTTTCTAAGAGCGGGGAATCTGATGAACTCGTCCGACTGTGCCAGGCTGCGCAACATAAGGGGGTGGCGGTTGTGGCTGTAACCGAAAATACTCATTCCTCCCTCGGGCAGGTTGCCGATATTGTCGTCACTCTTCACACTGCCGATCAGGCAGATCCGGGCAATGTTCTTGGGATGGGATCGACGTTGACTGCGAGCCTGTGGGGAGATTGCGTGGCGCGGGCAGTCATGGCCGAACGCGGGTGGAATATCTGCGATTCTATTGATATGCATCCGGCTGGCGGGGTGGGAAAACGGGCCGATGAGCTACGCAAGGAGCTGAGCTAAATCATGAGCAATCCAGGTTCGCTGGTGCTGGGGGTGGATGCTTCCACCCAATCGGTTACGGTGGAAGCCCGACGCAGCGAGGATTTTACTGTGGTCGGATCGGCGCGTATCCCCTTGGCACGGGCCGTTCCGCCTTGCTCAGAACAAGATCCCCATTCGTGGTGGGCAGCCCTGAGCCAATGTTTGAGCAGGCTGCGCGCTGATGGTATTGATACCCGCGCTATCAGCGCTATCGCGGTGGGCGGGCAATGCCACGGGCTTGTCGCGCTCGATTCGCACGAGGAGGTTATTCGCCCGGCAAAGCTCTGGAACGATACGACCGGCGCTCCATATATTCAACAGCTTGTTCGCGAATATGGCTCGGATTATTGGGCGAATATCTGCGGGAGCGTCCCCACGGCCGCATTTACTGTCGCCAAACTCGCCTATTTAGCAGCTCATGAGCCCGATACCTGCCACCGTCTTGCCCGTATATTACTGCCCCATGATTATCTGAACTTCCGACTCAGCGGAGAATTTTTTAGTGATCGTTCCGAAGCATCAGGCACTGGCTATTTCGATTCACGGGCCAACGAATATCGCCGCGAGGTCATCGCGCAGTGTTTGCGTGCCGGATTGCGTATCAACCTTGAACGCGAAGATGTGCGCACCTGCCTGCCACCAGATGAAAACCATCTGGCCAGCCACAATACTGAGGAAATAGCCGATCAGTGGGCCAAGCAAATCGCTGAGCGTGTTACTTTACCTGAGATACGTTCTGTCGAGAATATTTCCGTGACGGTCAGTGACGATGCCGCCGCTGAGCTGGGTTTGAGCCGCGGGGTTCGCCTCGCTCCCGGCGGCGGAGATCAACATTTAGCTGCCGCCGGAATCGGCTTAACCCCTGGAGATCTGTGCTTTAGTTTAGGGACCTCAGGTGTCGTCTTTACGATCAGCGATACTCCGATTATTGACCCCTCCGGCATGATAGATGGTGTTGCAAGCGTAACTGGTACCTGGCAACCGCTCGTCTGCACCTTAAATTGCACCCTTATTACTGACCATATAGCGCAACTGTTTGGTGTTGATGTTGACGAGCTTGGCCAATATGCACTGGCGGCTGATATTAGCGCTCCACGCCCGGTGATGGCTGCATATTTTGGCGGTGAACGCTCTCCGCAATACCCGAATGCACGCGGTTTATTAGCCGGAATTTCCTCCGATACCGGCCGCGCCGAGCTGGCGTGTTCCGCTTTCGAGGGAGTTATTTTTGGGCTATTGCGCGGGGTACGAAATATGAATAATCACGGTATTGCCACGGATGGGCGCGTATTGGCCGTCGGTGGTGGTGCCCGATCTGCTGCTTATCACCAGCTCCTTGCCGATCATCTGCAACGCACGGTTGCGAGCGTTGACGTGCCCGAAGCAACTGCGCGCGGTGCGGCGCTGCAAGCTATGGCGGTACTGCATGGCACATCCATGACGCAGATGTGCCGTCAGTATGCCCCTGAGGAGAAAACGCGAACTCACCCGCGAGCGCTCCCCTGGCCTGAGGCCTTTTCTTCATATCTTCACGCCTGTGAGCTATCGGTCGCTTTTTGTTCCGAGGGTGCTTCCCATGCCGGTTAATCCCATGCCGGTTAATGCGCAGCCGTCTCAGTTTCAGCCACGGGTTTCTTCAATGCCGGTGGCTCATCGCATACCGGCTGTTGCTACGTCAGATTTCTGTGAGAAACCAGCAGACGGTGGCGAGCTGGCGGGGGCTATCGGCGTACGCATAACCGACGAGGCACGCAGAGATGACGAGCCGGAGCCAGAGGGAGACGCGAAGCTGGAGATTTGGCCTTCGCTTTATGCCCGTATAGCTGACCCGCTGGGGGAGGTTCTGGCGGAATATGCCGCACTGGGGGTCAGCCATCTCCATCTGGATCTTATGGATGGGCATGCCGTTCCGGCGCGTTCTTGGCCAATCACTGAGGTTCGGCAAATCCGTAATCAGTTTGCCGGTTTTCTTGAAGTCCACGTCATGACCCATGAGAGTGCCCGTATCGCCTGCCAGTTAGACGATATGGGAGTTGACCGCATTATTGTTCATCCGCATTTGCTGGCACATGCCTCGCTTCCCGAGCTTGAGCATGCGCGGTGGGGAATTGCTGTGCAACTGACGGATCTTCTCGACACGGAGAATCTCGCTATCGTGGCGAGCTACTGCGAGGCGGCAGATAAACTGTTGTTCATGTCCGTCGCGCCCGGAGTGGCTGGCGAACGCTTCTGCCCGGCGGTGTATCAGCAGATTGAGCGAGCGCGCCAGCAGGGGTTATGCCACGGGAAAGAGATCTGTGTTGATGGTGGAATCGGTCCGGCACAGTTACGTTCTCTAGAGCAGGATGGGGTTCACTGCGTTGTCGTCGGGCGCCAGTACCCCCGTGTTGTTGCAATGCTGCAGGGATTGGAGTGAGCCATGTTGTTCATTGATAGCGCCGATATAGCGGCCATTACTGCTTTACAACGGAGCGGGATTTTTCGCGGTGTGACGACGAATCCGACCATCTTTGCTCGGGCGGGGCGCAACCTGCGGGAAATCCCTGATCTCTATGCCGCGTTGAATGAGCTGCATATAGAGATCATCATGTTCCAAGCTGTTGGGAGTAGCGCCTTGGAGATGAGCCAGCATGCCCGCAATATTGCACAGCTAGGCTCGAACGTCATTGTTAAAATTCCGGCTGCGCCGATTGGTTATGAGACAATCGCGGCGTTAACTGCTGAGGAGTTTCCCGCTCCTATTCTTCTGACGGCGGTCTATCATCCGGCGCAGGCAGTTATTGCCTGTGAACTTGGCTGCTGGGGAATTGCACCGTATGCCGGGCGGCTCAGCGATATGGGTCGTGACCCTGTTGTAACGATCGGCAAGATGGCAGATATTTTAAGTGGCAGTAGTACACGTGTGTTAGCAGCTAGTTTGCGTAATGCCGATATTGTTGGGGATTTAGCGGCGCGGGGAGTTCGTGATTTTACCGTCAGCCCGGAGACTGCTCACGAGCTTATCCACAATCCAGATTCTTTGGCGGCCTTAGCGGGATTTGATCGCGATGTTCGCTGGTAAATGCGGGTGCTACTGGAATAATTAGAGAATAGTCAGCATTTCGCGTGAAGAACCGCTGTACTTGACGATATGCAGTTCTCGGTTTGAAAGTCACCTTGCATTATTTGCAAATTACTACAAATATCGCGATGTTCGCTGGCGGCACGAGTAGTTTGCCGTCGTTCAAAATAGCTCTCGCCTACGAGCAATTCCCGGCGCCTCAAAGAACTCCGAACTCCCAACCCCCATAGAAAATGAAGAAGAACACATTTTCTACCTTGCCCTCATCCCGAAAATTCCGCGTCTTTTAGCGGAAAAACTGCTTTTCTTTAGGGCATATAGCTGACTTACGAAGCGCAAAACAAAAATGCTACGTTGTGCCACGCGCGCATTTTTGCGCGTTAACGTCGTAGTTACCTGCGGCGTTATTTCTTTGTAACAAGGAGAACTACGCTATATGACCCATGCGGCTTCGCACACGCAGCACCGTCCACGCACCGCGCATCCTGGACTTATCCTGGCAGCCGTTGCCACCTCCAGCTTCCTGGCCACCTTTAATGAAACCTTCCTCAATGTTGCGCTAACTCCGATTATGCGCGAGTTTTCGATCAACGAGGCGACGGTTCAATGGGTGACGACCGCATACATGCTGGTGGCCGCCGTGGCTGTGCCGTTAACCGGATTTTTGTACCGCAAATACCCCACCCGTCGGCTCATGCTCACCTCTCTCGGGCTACTGCTTGCCGGTTCAGTGATCGGGATTTTTGCTCCGAGCTATCCGATCCTCATTCTCGGACGGGTTATTCAGGCGGCTGGCACTGGCATGATTGTGCCGCTGGGCATGAATCTCACTCTCGCGGTTGCGCCGCCACAAAAACTCGGCACATACATGGGGATCGTCTCAGCGATGACGACCCTCGGCCCAGCTTTTGGCCCAATTGCCGCTGGCGGTATTTTGGAGTTCACCTCCTGGCATGGTCTGTTCGTAGCTTTTGCCATCATGATCTGTTTGGTCATTGCCCTGAGCATGGTTGCCGTGACGGATATTGCTGAGTTGAGCAATCCCACGCTGGATGTGATCTCCACGGTTTTGGCCTCCCTTGGACTTATTGGAACGATGTACGGGGCGTCCATCCTGTTCTCTGGTCAGGCTCTGACCGGCGGAATTATTTTCCTCCTTGGAATCATCATCTTGGCAGCCTTTATCTTGCGGCAACGCACCTGTGCTCACCCACTGTTGCACCTGTCGCCGTTCCGTATTACTGGATTCAACTTGGGGCTTCTCGTCGTTGTTATTGCACTGATGACGGTGTTCTCGATGAATATGATCCTGCCGGTCTTTATGCAATCTGCTCTCGGTTTTAGCCCGTTGAAGGCCGCCCTGACCTTGCTGCCCGCCTGCCTGGTTTCGTGTCTGCTTGCTCCGGTGGCGGGCAAGATCTTCGATAAGCATGGGCTGCGTATCATGGTCCCACTGGGGATGATCGTCATCGTGGCGTGCGTCTTTGGCTTATCGCGTAGCAGCGCATCGACGACTTCAGCAATGCTCATTGCACTGTATGCGCCCACTATTGCCGGATGCGCGTTAGTGCTTGGGCCTTCGCAGTCCTTTGCCTTATCTCGCTTGGATACCCACCAGTATCCGCATGGCACCACAATCGTCGGCACGAGTTTCCAGTTGGCTGGCTGTTTCGGTTCGTCGTTGTTTATGGGCGTCTTTTCTATGGCGGCTCAGCGTTCTGCGGCAAGCAGTTCGGCTGCCGTAGCTGCTGCGAATGGTTTCCGCGTTGCGTGTATGGTGGCCTGCGCGTTAACTTTCGTCGGCTTGCTGCTGACCTTCGCCTTGGCTCGTACCGAATCTCGGGGCGCTCAAGCCTC
This sequence comes from Trueperella sp. LYQ143, assembly GCF_046599595.1. NCBI lineage: Bacteria > Bacillati > Actinomycetota > Actinomycetes > Actinomycetales > Actinomycetaceae > Trueperella > Trueperella sp. LYQ143. Next base: position 212,291 of record NZ_JBKIWR010000001.1, read on the forward strand.
TCACACACAGCACCCCTCGCACGTCGTGCATATTTCACCTGAGGGCAATAGTGGCTCTGCCTCAGTTTCTGCACAGCCAAGCGCTTCTGATGAGCTTTCTACATCTATTGGTCTTGCTCCCTATTCCACGGCAGCGTCAGTAATGGAAACTGACGTGTTCTACGCTCCGGCGTCGGCAACGGCCTATGATGTTTTGGCGCTCATGGTCTCACATCGCACTTCTGGGCTGCCCGTGCTTGACGATAACGGCGCACTCGTCGGCTTTGTTACCGACGGGGCAATCCTGCGAGCACTCTCCAGCGAATCTCAAGACAAGATCAATATGGCCTACGTATTTGCACTGTGGGCACAAGGTAAGGCAATGAGTGATCGAGTCGCGGAGCTAAAGGAAATCCCGATTATGGATCTGGCTTTCCGTCGGGTTATCTCCCTCGATAAGGATGCGCCTTTGCAGACGGTGTGTGAAACCCTCTCGGATCGCCACGTCAAGAAGGTGCCGGTTACTGATGGTGATCGACTTGTTGGCGTGATCAACCGGACGGAACTACTGCGTTCTATGGTGAGCGTGGCATAGAGCAGCATCGCACTATCCGTTAATGCAGCAGGTGCGGTGTGCCGGCAGACATTATCCGGCACACCGCACCGCTTTATTTATACTGCGGTGCAGGTTTGTATATCCGCCGCCTACGCCGGCTTATCCTCCCACCTGCTAGCCCAGCGGTCGCCACAACCGGCAGCTTCACTACCAGGGTCGCGGTAACGTCATTTTTAATAACTGGAATTATTTATCAAAGGCCAATCGGGCAACGTGCAAGGTTAAATAGGACAATTCATCATCCGTCAGCGCAGCCCCTAACCGCAGTTCCATAATCGCACCAAGGTGTTGTGCACATTGGAAGGCCTGCGGGTAGGTTTCCTGAATGGTTTGCGCCAATATCGAATGATCACTGACGAGTTGCCGGTGTTGGGTGATACGCACAAATAAATAGCGCAAATGAGTAATGAAACGCGCAACGTGGACGGAACTGGGATCAAAACTCATTCCCCAGGTCGCCTCCACCACAGACAGCATCTGCTGGATAACTCCGGTCATCTGATAGGTCTGCGATAAATCCCCACTCGAAAAGCCCGCATTAACGAGATGTAAGGAAATTGCTACCGCTTCACTATCGGGAAGGGGCGTGGGAAGATGACGGTTAAAGATCTCCAGCAGATGCCGAGCCTGTGCGTATTCGCGCGAATAGAGGTGACGAACCTCAGCTTCCAGCGGGTATTCCACCACCATCTCGGTTTCGATCCGCTTTAGCGCGAACTGTAAGTGGTCGGCGAGTGCCACGACTAACGTCGGGCTGGCCTGCATGCGCTCACTAGCGCAAATTTCTTTGAGCGCATTGCCAATAATGTAGAGATGGTCGGCAGAGATATCTGACAATAGCTGGGCCATGTGGTCAGAGTCTCTGCCGTCCATCGGAATGAAAACCCGGAACAGTTTCGTCTCATCGACGAGATCCCCCGGTCGGGCCTGGAATCCCAGACCGCGACCCGTCGCAATGACGTCTTGGCCTTGCTCATCGCTGGCCAAAACAACATTGTTGTTGAAAACTCGGAGGATCTTCATTCGCTTTATCCAGGCTCGTTTTTGTTATCTGTTCGCAAGTTTAGCGCTGGATGTCGATAACTGGAGCGCCGACAGCGACATTTGTTGCCGGTAACGGCGTCACGCTCGTCAGCGAAGCGCTGTTCGTAACCGTGACGATCGTTGTGGTGTCGAAGCCTTCTGCGGCGATCAGCCCGAAATCAACGTTACACAACGGCTCACCGGCCGCGATGCGATTGCCTTGCGTTACCAAGACCTCGAAACCTTTTCCGTTGAGTTTAACGGTGTCGATACCGACGTGGACGAGCACCTCGATACCGTCATCGGATTTCAAACCGAAGGCGTGACCTGTTCCAGTGACGGAGACTAGGGAACCAGAAATCGGGGCAAGGATTTGGGAGCCAGTGGGGGTAATTCCCACTCCGTCACCTAATACCTTGGTCGAAAAAACCGGATCGGCGACATCGCTAACCGGAATCACATCCCCGCTAACCGGAGCGAGAACCACATTCGTCGGCTCGGCATCTGGCGAACCATCATTTGCTTTGCTTGGCACAGTACTGACGGTACTCTGAGCGCCCTGGGAAGCCGGAGGAACGCTACCTGCACCGTTGACAGCCGCTGCCGCTTCTTCTTTATCGCGGTAACCAGAAATGACGATCAGAGCCATTGCGGTGAAGAAGGCCACCGCAATAGAGACGCCGTACACCCACATCGGCTTAAATACCGGAATGGTTAGCAAGGAGGTGAACACAAAGGCATTCGTCTTTACCCCGTGGTAAGGCAAGCTGAGCAGTGCAATCGTCAGACCACCGGCGAAGCAGCCGACCAGCATACGCGGGTAGATACGCTTGAAGCGCAGGTGGATACCGTAGAGGGATGGCTCGGAGATACCGCCGAAGAGGCCGGCAGCCAGAGCACCAATTGCCGTCTGGCGCATGGTGACGTCTTTATCGCGGATCGACAAGAAGAGAACACCAGCAGTTGCGCCGAAGCAGGCGAAGTTCCAGGCGCCCATCGGGCCTTGGATGAAGTCGTAACCGAGGGTATCGATGTTGATGAGCATGAGTGCGTTCAGCGGCCAGTGCAGACCCAGTGGCACGAGGAACGGGTAAAGCATCGGGATGAAGATCGCAAAGACGAATGGAGCGTGCGTATTCATCCAGGCCAAGCCAGCGCCCAGGCCGTTTCCGAGCCAGATGCCGAGCGGGCCAATGAGGAAAGCGGTCAACGGAATGATGATAAGCAAGGAGAAGAAGGGGACGAACACCATCTGGACGTTCGACGGGAAAATCTTCTTCAATAGCTTGTAGAACACCGCCAAAATAGCCACCATGATAAGTGGCACGAACACGTTGCCACCGTAATCATTGAGCTGCATAGGCAGACCAAAGATCTTAGCAGTACACGCATCCGTACCCAGGACGGCATTCTTCGAGCACACTAGCTCGGTGAACTGCTTGGCGTCCGAGAGCTTCATGAACTCGGGGGTCATCAATGCTGCCATAGCAGCGCCGCCCACCCACGGATCAATATTGAGTTTCTTTGCGGCGTTGTAGGCGATCATGATCGGCAGGAAGTAGAACACGCTGCGCCACATCGCATCGACGAATACCCAGCTTGCTGCCTTATCCGGAGAACGGAAATCGACGTAGCCCAAGGCGTCCATGACGGCTGCGAACGCAATAATCAAGGAGGCGCCGAGCAGAACACCCAGGATCGGACGGAAAGAATCCGACAGGTACTCGAAGAAGGCGTCCACTGCGTGGAACTTGCCCTTAGCCTTGGCGCGAGCTTGCGCTTTAATATCAGCGTCTGACAGCGCACCCGCTCCCCGATAATCCGGATGGTTGGTGATCTGATTAAAGACGCTTTGGACCGCGCCACCGATAATAACCTGGTAGCGGTTACCGCTTTGCGGGACTCCTCCTAATACCTCAGGGATGGCATCGAGTGCCGCTTGGTCAACTTTAGCGGAGTCAACTAGTTCGAAGCGTAGTCGAGTTGCACAGTGCGTCAGGCTCTTAATATTGCTTGCCGAGCCGACGGCACGAATGATTGCTCCAGCGCAATCAGTGTTCGAAGTAACGGACATTCGTTTTCCTATTCTTGTGGTGCATAGGTTTGCAACATTGCCGCCGAGATTCCTGGACTATCGGGTTATAGCCCAGATTCTTTGTGCCCGTCTTTAGGCACAAAAAAAGACCCGAGACACGCGAAGCGTGCTCAGGTCTTGCCTCTGCCATAGAGTTACAATCCTCGTTCTCGACGAACTTAACACCTGCCACAGATCGTGTCAAGACATTTAGACCTCGTATTTTTAGCGCCAGATACGGCAGCTATCTGACCAGCATCTTCCCTCCAGCACCCCACGCAACAAGCTGCCAGCGCCACGGCACCGGCAAAGTACCGCCGCCCCTATGCCTTAACTGAGCAAGGGGTACTCGCTGACCTGAGGGCGATCTACGATCAGCAGCTAGGCAGGTAAGCCCCACACCTCTCTTTACTAGAAGATCACGCCCGCTTTCTAGCACCAGGCACACATACCGCTAACTAATGGACCCGCACCCGCAACTGACATCTGCCCATACAGTAGCCGTTTATTACCGTGCAATAAGCCAATTAATCTCCCGATTACCCGATAGCCAGCACCGGCACAGTTTTAACAACTAAATGTTTTTAGCGATTGCGCCGCGCGGTATATCGCCACGCCACGGCAAGCGGAGTACCAATCACACTCACCGTGATAACCGCAATGACCGTCCAATTCCAACTCGTCGCAAGGAAAATATTGTAGTTATCAAAGGTATGCGCATCACCGGAGAGCTCCACCAGAGATAGCACCACGAAAAGCACAACAAAATAACTGACCGGCCCGACGACCCACACCTTATCGGCGGGTATCCATCGTAGCGATAGCGCTGTTACAAAGAAGAAAAGAGCGAAAATAGCTGCCCAGGCTGGCGCGTAAGGCAAGCGCATAATAATCTCGACAACAGCCGCCATTGCACTACCGAGCACCACAGCCAACGTCGCCGCCGCTATCGTTATCCGGCGAAGCAGCCCGCTATCTTGCGGATCAAAAGAGGTTCGAGCAAAAATTGCTCGCGCCAAAATTGCGACCACTACAATCAGGGAAAACGAGCGAAACGGGACACTCCCTAGACCGCCCACAATAGGCACAACGACGCTAGATCCCGAGAAAATGATTGCAATAACTGCCACCGCCGCAACCACCGCACATGCTCGATTCATACGGCGGGCTTTCCACCACAACAGCAGAAAATTGTTGACGCTACTGGCAGCCATTCGCATCACCTAATTTTGCCAGATGTTGGCTCACCCATTGGTGTTGCTCAGTTAGCGGAGCTAATGACATGCGGCGCATTGCCTGCGGATCAACGTCTGGATGCCCTCCGTGAACAGGTGACGGCTGACCGCCATGCATGCGAAAATCCATCCAACTCACCAGTTCGTGATATGCCTGCGTCTGTTCGGCGAAGGCTTGCTCCGAGCTTGCCGGGCAACGATTCGTGAATGACGCATCCACAATGCCGAATGCCCACTCATGCGTAGTGAACCACATCGTTCCACCGCGAATCGAAAAGATAAGCGCCTCGCCGGTGGCGGTTGGCAAACCTTGCTCGCTTATCACGTCGGGAATTGCGAACCCGAATTCCTGTTTAAGCGTGGCAAGCTGCGCACTGTAGGATAAAAGCTCCGGCATTTTTTGGCTATTTTCTTGCCATACGCATATTTGTGGATGTGTATGTGAGCATTGCATAGCCTGCGGATCGGTGCGCAGCGTCAGATAATCTCCTGGCAGCCATACGCCGAATGTTGCCGCGATGATCGCAAGTACACATCCACTGGCGCTGACCACAAGCAGTGAAAAACTTTTCCACCTGCACGCTACCAAGACTTTCACATAAGCCGTCAGGCACGCACTGAGCAGCACAACGGCAACAAAGAGCGCAAGAGCAGCAATTTTATAACGGTTGACGTCCGTATCAGGATAGCCGTACGTCTGATTGACGATCGCTCCGGAAAAATCCCATGACACCGTCAGCCACAAGTAACTCAGGAAGAATGCGATTGCCTGAGCAAACCATCCACCGATCCAAATGCCACATCCGTAGCCAATCGTCACGCTTCCGAGAAGTTCCAGCAGGGCAAGCAGCACATACGACCACCAGATTCCACCCGTACCAAAGCGATTCCAGCTCACGGCTAGGATGTACATCCAGCCAACCAGATACGGCACGACGGAATAGCAAAAACATCGCACGATACGCACAATATGTATTCGCCAGGGACGCAGCGCCGCACTGACGGCAAAGAAAGAATTTTCCTGCGTTCGCACCGCATAAAAAGCGGCGAATACTGCCCAAATAGGCCCGATATACACGAGAGGAATCTGGCAGATAACCGCCATTCTCGGCCAAATTCCAACCCACGATTCCGCGTCGCGAATCGCCAGGATAACAACCTCTAAAATAACCGTGACCAGCACGACCCAGGTCACAGATTTTTGGCAGATCTTACGCATCGCGCTGCCCCGCTGCCGAATCAATCAGGGCCAAGTATCCGCGCTCCAAAGCCGTATCACCATAGCGCGCATCACCGCCACGGCTAGCGAGATCCGTTGTTGAACCAATGAATCTGACCGTGCCCTGATCGATGACGATGACTTCCTCAGCCACTGCCGCAACATCTTCAACAATATGTGTGCTCAGCAGGATACTCGCGTCACTATATTCTCGTAGAATTCGCTTAAAATCCCAGCGTTGAGCCGGATCCAGACCGACGGTTGGCTCATCTAAAATAAGTAACTGCGGGCGACCGACTAAAGCACATGCCAATCCTGCACGTTGCCGCATTCCACCGGAGAGTTGTTTAACTTTAGAATCGGCGCGATCTGTTAGCCCGACAATCTCGATCGCGTCCATCACGTCAGATTTTTGCTGAGATGGGCTTATTTTACGAAGGTGGGCCACATAGGAGACTAACTCACGAACAGTTAACGTATCCACGCCATCAACACGCTGGGGAAGATAGCCGATATGTGGGCGCACCGCTAAAGCGTCTTTATAGCTGACGACGGATCGACCAAGAATCCTCAGTTCGCCACTATCGGCTGCAAGCTCCGTCGATAAGATCCGCAGTAGCGTCGTTTTACCTGCACCATTTGGCCCGAGTATCCCGTAGATACCGCGCCCGCAGCTCAAAGAAACATTATCTAAAACTCGCTTCTTACCGTAGGAAAACGAGACATCTTTGACACCAAGGATTTCATCATGTGCCGCAGAAGATATAGAGCGTTGCATGGCCAGCCCCTCTCACAATTACAGGCGAGTTTTGGGTAACGCAGGGTTACCCAAAACCAACTTATTTTAGTTATCTCGCCAATTCACTTCTGCAGTACGAACAGTAAAACGAGCTTCATTATCGTCAAACGGACGATAATAGCGATTTGCAACTACGCGAACAAAAGGTCCTGAATAATCAGTTTGGAATCCCTGATCTGCCCAAAGCTGCACACGACCATTAGTACTCGCCGGCTCACACATACCCTTACTATAGGTGTTGTACCACTGTGCATAGCAGCCATGAGTAGTGGAACTCACGCCTCCTGCCAGTGCAGGTAACCCCGTAGTCAGGATCGCACCGCAAGCAAGGACTCCCGTCAGGACCATTTTTCCAATATTTTTACGACCCACAACTACTCCTAATGTAATATTCTTCACATTACAACCGCGGTAAGCGAAGGCTACCACAACTCTTTTTATGGGTCTATAAATTTAATAAATCTCTATATTGAAACTTTTCTCACTGCGATTACTTACATTATCGCTGCAGGATATCGCACTGAATCCTAAAATTCGGTATTATCACCAGCATATCAACATGCGGACTTTATGTTTATTTCTCAAATAAATACAGGAATATGGAAGGCCGCATATAGATCTGATAATCAAGAGCTATCGAGCTTTCTTCGGCCGCGTCGGGGTGCTATATCCAGCACGCCATATAATGATCCCACCAGCAACTAAAGTCACCACATAAATAACGATCCACCACGGAAAGCGCGGCACCTGCGGCTTTTCGCCCGTCACTGCATCAGCCTCCGGAGTGGGGATCCGCTCAGCCGTCACCAAAATACGATGCGTATTGATTCCCAGCGGCGTACACGTCACTAAAGTAAGTAAATCTTTACCAGGCACAATCCGCAGTTTCTCCTGCTCCTCCGGTTCTACAACCTCAATAGTGCGTACCTGATACGTCAGGATCTCCCCAAAAATTTCAATCCGAATATCGTCGCCAACCTCAACTTTATCTAGGTTCGTAAACATCGTTGCCGAGGCTAAACCACGATGCCCAGTAATAACCGCATGAGTATCCGCCCCGCCCACCGGCAATGACGTCCCCTCCAAATGCCCCAAGCCTTTGAGGAGAGTGTCATCCGAGGTGCCATGATAAACCGGCAAATCCAAATCAATAGATGGAATCTGTAGACGTGCCATCATTCCCGACGGGGACGTCACCAGTAAATCGTTATAGTTGAGCTGATTGTCATTACTCGTTCCGGTTCCACTGGGAAGCCTATGATGCGCCTCAAGCTCTGCCCCGAACGTTAAAGATGTGTTGTACCGCCGCGCCAGCGCCAACTGCTCACTGGCTGCTGGCTTGGCTGCTTTCACCTCATTTTCGTATCCGGAAATGATATGCGACTGATTGTATTGATCGACCCAACTCGCAGCACTCGGATACACCATCGAGCCGACCCCCAAAACCACCAGGAGGACAGCAATAAACGTACTCCACGGCCAATGCCACTGACGCCGAACCTGCCGATTTCGACGCAGTAATCCGCGCTTATCGTGCCTCTTTGCCGTCTCGACACTCTCAACATTTTCCGCACGTATCCGCAAATCACTGCGATGTGCTGGTCGGTAGCCTCTGATGCGCAATCTCACATTGCCCTCCAATAGCCGCAGAATCAATGAAACGAGGTGGCGAAGAGTGCAGACTCCTCGCCACCTCGTCAGGACCTCAGATAATGCAGGTCATATCTGCATACCTGACAGTCATAACAATGTGTTACGCCTTATTCGTACGCATACGACGAGCAGCGTAAATCGCCACACCACCGAGGATCAGCATGACACCGGCGATCTCCATGATGACGCGAGCCTGCGAACCCGTCAGCGGCAAGCCGGGGATAACTGGCTTATCGTTGGCAACCTGCACGTCGTAGGTACCCTCGGCAGTCATACCAGTAGTAACCTTGACAGCCATATCATCCTTCAAACCGATGTAGCCATCAGGGGCCTCCGTCTCAACGAGGACGTAGCAACGGCTCTTAGCATTAACCGTCGGATTGATGGAGTCGGAGACAAACAGACTATCAATCTCCAGAACACCGTCGACACCAGTGAAGAAGGTAACCTGATTACCAACTGAAATTGGCTTTGCATTTTCGGCGCGTTCCGCCTTGCACTGACCATCTGCCGGATACGGATCCTTTGCCTCATAAATCTGGAAGGCAGCATTCGCCAAGGCTTTGGAAGGATCATTGCCATCGTGCTTGTAAAGGCGGAAATTACCCCAGTGATCTTCGACTTCGTTAGAGGGAATCGGCGGGGTGGTCGGCGGCGGCGGGGTGGTCGGCGGGGTATCACCCGGCTTGGAATCAAAGTAGAGATTCGCCGTATTCTTGATGGTACCGTCACCGATCTGCCCGAGAGTGCCCTTGAACGTGACAACGAGATCTTGACCTGCAGCAGCCTTAATCTTGATTAAACCAGCCTGCGTCAAGCTCATTGTAACCTTTGAGCCATCCTTAGTGACCGTGTAGTCACCCTTTTCTAGCGCAGTACCGTTGAGCGTCACAGACGCCACATCGCTATATGCCGGAAGGAAACGGCTATCCATCGGATCTTCGACCACGAAGTATTGGAACTGTTCATTTGCGGGGATAGCAGGAATCGTTGCCGTCACCGGGAAGTGAACCTCAGATCCAAAACCTAAACCGTGCTTGTTCTGCTGCTCAATGCTCTTGGAAAGCTTGGAAACAGTGTTCTTCGGGAAGACGGTAACGTCGTAAATCCACTGCTTCGTCTTGCCATCGCGCTGAGTATCCGGGTACGGAATCGTCACGAGAATTGGCGCAGCCTTCTTGTTCACCGTATCAGGAGCTTTGTATTCACAAATCAGGTAGGCATCGACATAGAGACCCGTCAGCTTCGTCTTGCCAGCTTTATCGGTTGGCTCGAAAGCCTTTCCAGCATCGAAGGTGAAACCGGAAAGAGTCGGAGATCCCGTGCCATCTGCGTTGACCGTCGAACACGCATTAGCAAGATCTGCTTCCTTCAACGCACTCAGCTTAGCCCAATTGGCATTGGCATCAAGGTCGTTAACGAGCGGTAGGTTCGAGAAAGGGAAAGCCATGAATTCCACTCCGGCAACTGGAGCCGAAGGAATCTTATCCTCTTCCTTGGTTGGGTCACCAACAACGGGAGACGAAGAGCTCTGGTTCTCGTGCTTGAAAATAGTAATTGAGCCTGTGGCATTGGGATCAATATTGCCCGGGCCTAAATCTCCGCCAGAGATGGCAAGGGCAGTACCGCCACCGAGGCCGAGGGTCAAGACGCCCGCCAGAGCGACCGTCTTAGCCCGCTTCATCCATGTAAGAGCCATGGATTATCCTTTCTTTTTGGTGTTGACCGAGGGGCCAACATCTGTGTGTTTCAGCAACCTCTCCTGTTCGGCTGCTATGGAGGCGTGCCGTGCCCGTATTTCGTGGTGAGATAGCGCTCGGCAACGCAGGTAAGGTAGATTAGCGATTTCCGTTTCTCCCATTGGTACGCAGTACCACCCGACGGAGACCTGACGTGGAAATCAGGGTGACACCGCCAAGCACAGCAAGAGCCATACCAGTGAGGATGAAGAGATCGCGAGCACTTCCGCCACCCGTCAAAGGCAGAGAAGGCAACTCAGGGGTAAACGGCGGCGGCACACGCACCGGAATACAAGCGATATTGTCGGCAATAGGGATTGCACTGTACGTCAGATCTTCATTATCCAGATCCACACTATTGGCGATACCGCTTGCTTTCGAGGTGTGCTTTTGCCCAGAAGTCTCAAGGTTTTCACAGCGTCCAAGCTGCTGAGCATGCGACTGTGCATTGTTCTGGCTATCGCTGGAATTATCCAGCTTGAGAGGAATCGTCAATCGCAAGACGACGTTCCCATCATTAGCCAGACCTTTAATGTCTGCCAGCGCAGCGCCCTCTTTAGCCTTGAGTTTATCTTCAGTTAGATCTTTGGCGAGTGAATCAACAGTGACGCCATCGGGTGAGGAAACAACCTGTAACGTCGCAGTAGTGGAGGTTTCCGTATCCCATACCAGACCAGCAGGAACTGTGAATTGATCGCGAATCATGCCGGTATCAACGGTAAAACCGGAGGTATTCGTAATCGTGATGTCGTAGCTGGCAGTGAAACGGCCATTCTCGCCGGGAATGATCGTATCGCCAATATGAGGATTAGTTCCCACACTCTGGGTTGGGGTCTTAACCACGTGGACTTTCGTCGGCGGCTGATTGCGGATCTCGCAGGTGACAGATTGACCAGACTTTACCGCAACCTGCCCGTTATCGGTGACGGAGACGGCAGCTCCAGTTTGATCCGTACAGCTCCAGGTTGTTCCCCACGTGTATGCGCCGGTGATTTTCCCGTCGTCATTAGGAGTCTCAAAGAGCTGATACGTGCCCGCGGGAACGTTCGTATCCACTGCAAGCTCGCCCGAGTGTGCAGAGCTTCCGGTGACTTGTGCCCCGCCGCCAATTAGACCAGCACCCAGCGTAAAGGCTGCTGAATCAGCGGCAAATGGCGAGGAGGGATCAACGTCCGTGGTAGTACCCGGCAGCCGAATAAACTTCTTGAGAGCCAGATGCGCTGAGGGTTGGGTGGGCACACAGGCGTAGTTGTTAGACGGACCATCAGAATCCCCATCCATTGCCACCTGGTTATAGAAGCCGCCCCCGTAGGTTCCGTTCATCGCACCACAGGTTTGGGCTTGCTCCCAGTTCACTGACGGAATATCGGCACTGAGTTTGAGCACAATATCGTGTTTTTCTACCCCGCTGGCGGCAATCTGCCCTGGGGTGATCGTGAACTGCCCGGAAGTTCCCTGTGATTTCCCATCTACCAGGACATCGCGAATCGTGAATCCATCAGGAATGGAGATGGAATCCGTGATCTGACCAGGAGTACCGGCAGCCTGCCCAATATTAGAGACGGTGACGACGTAGCGAACCGTAAAGGGCTGTGGGCCATTGAGCGACAGCGGATTCATTGCCGGACGCCCTGGGGTAACCACAATGCCGGTTGCTGGATCAATCACTGACTTTTGTAACTTGAACTTCGGCTGGTCGGGCTGGCCAGCGATCTTACCGAAGTGGCATCCAGCCAAATCGTCACCAGAATAAACATTTCCTGATTGAACCGGCGCCAGGATCGTGGAGCGTTGCGTGATCGTCACCGGATGAACGATGCGCTGATCTTCTGGCAGCAACTCGCCAGTGTCATGGTTAATGAGGTCAACGCGCCATAGCTGTTTACCTTGCTGACCAAGGTAGAGATTACCGTCGGGGCCAAAGGCTAGACCACGATAGTTCTGACCTCCCGAGATATTCACCGAGGCGACGACTTTTTCGTAGTCACGCATGACGACGTAATCGCCTTTCCACGTCCCGGCATACATGGACTTATTCCAGTTCTTCGGTTGGAATCCTTTGCCAACATCAATGGAACCATGCGAAGCTGACGCACCATACCATTCGTCTTTGGTCCAGCGCACAAGCTTTCCTTGACCATCGGAGGTCGGCGAGGAGGTGGTGACGTAGGCGTTATCCCAAGCATCAAAGGCAATATCAAGCGGTTCCATGTTGCCAATGCCCATCTCCTTGATAGTGTGGGAGAATTCCCACCGAGGATTAGGCTTAGTCATGTCAATCTTGTAGACCTGAACATTGTTTGCCCGGATAGCATCAGCCGTTCCAACGTGGGTTCCGTAGGTAGCCCAAATCGTTCCATGGTTATCAAAACCAATAGCGAGAGTGTTTTGGGAACGCGGGTTAAATTCTGGGCTCGAAGCTACTGCACGATATTTCTTGGTCTGCATATCGTATTCAATAAGCCCCGTAAAACCAGCGTTCGCGCCCTTCGTCGCGCTACCAACAAAATAGAGTTTCTTATAGAACTTATCTGAAGCAGCGACCGAAGTGTAGAAGGCATCGACCGTCATTGTACTGCCGGCCTGCTTGGGGGTTTTCGTTGTATCAACAGCTTTGACAACCGCTTTATCGTCGCCGGTAAGCGTAATTGTTCCCCAGTCACGCGGATTCATATTAAAACGATCAATGTAATACAGGTCGTTTTGGCACCACGCGCCGGTTTCCGGTGGCGTACCTGGCAACTGTAATGGATCAGTAGCCGTCTCCTGAACATCAAGGATAGGGCGGGTAACCTCAAGCGCCGCAATCACTGGGCGATCTGACTGCCAATCCGTTGCGATTCCAGCCACACAGTTCAAATGCTGACCGTGCTTACGTAACGTCACTGTGGAATTCGCCGGAATCCAGGTATCGCCGGTAAACGTGGAGGTATCAATCCGCCAGTTAGCCGATTGCTTCCATTTCGTATTGGGGTACTGGGCCTGGTAGGGATTGCCCTGGAATGGCGCAGAATTGTCATTCGATTTCCAGGAAGCCATATTGCCCACAACCTGAGCACTGATATCGCGACCTTGGGCGTCCGTTACTGATAGCGAATTCGGCCCCGTGCCTGCTGTTGGGGCAGCATCATCGAGGACGATCTTGCCGCGCCCAGCCGCGTCGCCAATTTTAATATCGGCTAGCCACGCGCCCGAAGTCGTCTTCCACTGATACGTAAAAGTACCTACACACGGATTACCACTGTCTGGAACGAAATAGTAATTACCTGGCATGAGCGTAATATCAGGCGCCGCTGAGGTTTGCGCCATTGAGGATGCCCAGAGCGTAGCGCCTTCAGCCGGAGCGCCTGCGGCCCCCTTTGCTGGGATCTTTGTGCGCTTAACTAAGGTAACTGTGCCATTGTGGGCCGAAGATGGCACCTGGATTGAGGCAGTGTAATTGAGCGCTGTCTGCTTCGTAAGATTGGTAATCTGCCATCCATCAGGAAGGGTGAAATCAGCTTCGGTAACATCCGTCGTCGGAGCAAGACCTTGCGGAAAGCTAATAACAAGATCTACTGGCTTTTGCGCACTGCCCGGCTCGTTGAGATTGGCGAACTCCCAGGTGTAGGTGTAATCGACGTAATCTCCCCAGGTAGGTTGACGCGCTGGCGATACCGCATTACCGCTGGCATCTTTCGCTTCAGAGTGCGTCACACTTGGCGCAATAGCCGCGGTTCCACCCTCGCCAATAGCAGTATCAAACTGCGCTGGCTGAAAGGCATAGGCGATTGATGGCGCAACAAGAGCGCAGGTCGCCAAGGACACGAGACACGCTGCAACAAACCGAGATCTTACCCGGCGAGGCCGCGCGGAACGGGAGGTACCATCGCTGTGTGAGCGACGGGAATACCCTCGCTTTGTATTCATATGTAAAACTCCGAACGGATTGGTGAGGATCTGTAGGAGTACGGCTGAGATTGCTGTCACTGCCGTGTTGGTTTATACAACCACTATTTAGGATGACATCCCCCCCCCTAGAGTGTCAAATGATTTTTCATAACTGACACCCGCGCTGAACTGGCAACATAACAGATAACCTACCCCCTCCATATAAGACAAAGGGAAGTTTTCCTCGATTTGACGCCAAAATATTATTTCTGCGCGATCTGAAAATTCCAGATCATCACATTCACTTAAACCTTGAATTAAAAACATCACAGGCTTAATAGGACCACCCTGCAGACCTGCAATTACGCCTTCAAAGCCTGCAATTGGCTGACAAAGTCTACCGCGACAATAAACGTGACGCAGTAAACGAAAATATCGACACGGTAAATACGCTGGTTCTCTGCTAGAATCATCCGAGTACAGCGGGGCTATGGCGCAGTTGGTAGCGCGTTTCGTTCGCAATGAAAAGGTCGGGGGTTCGAATCCCCCTAGCTCCACAACACATCCCGTATTTTCCGGTTTGACCAGGGAAGATACGGGATTTTTTGTTACCCTCTAAAACCTCTATTCCCCCCATAGTTTCCCCCCCATAAAGCGCGCTTGAAGTATGGACTCCCAGCTATCTAGTCAAGCCGTTCGCCCGCTTACTGGCAGAAAAGCAGATGACCCAACGGGCCCAGCACGCGCACCCCACCAAGCACAACAACACGGTTAGATCCACCATGCAGCCAAACAGATCTACTACATAACCGAACACTCCATCACCCGACAACCAGGGGTGTATAAGAGAAGCACAGCCAGATCTGCGAGTTCATCACCCCTACCGATACCGCATCAGCGCGCAATGGCAAAGGAATATCCGCCACCCTCGGGATAGCTCTAAACACTAGAATATGATGAGTTTTCACTGAGCGTTTCTGTAATAAACGCCCGCACATGGGCAGCGAAATTCACCGGCGCATAGTCAAACCAATCCCACTGCGCCTGGGCAATCTCTGCTCCCGACCAGCCAGCTTTCTCCAGTGCGTGCAGCGTCGATACCGCTCCGCTATCCTTTTCTGCGACGACGACATGCCGCCGATAGCCCACCTCTGGCTGGCAGGCCAGACTTCTCACATCTCTCCCGCTCACCGCATCCAGGAATTGCACAGCGTGGGTGCGTTCCAACCGGTGGCCGGCATGACGAGCCAGACGTGCGGTTGCTTTGAGGTATCGCGCGGTACGCCCAGATATTTCTAACGACGGACCACTAAGAAAAATGCCCGCCACCGGATGCATCCCACTATCGGCAAATTCAAGCGCAGGGATTGCCCCTAACCCCTCAGCAACGAGATAGATCGGCTCGTCAATACCCGTCGCTGCAATATCGCGAGCAATAGCTTGCACTGGCTGTGATTGTGCGAGGAATGGCGCCGCCACTGCCCAGGTTGGTGGCAAATAATCAGCAACTGCTCGCCACACCATCGGCCCATAGATCCGACTATGCGCAAAAACCACTGCGACCATTACGCTGCCCTTATCGTATCCAGTATCACCGGGTCGAGATCAGCACAGATAACTATGCATGACTACGCGCGGCGGCGATCCAGCAAGGCATCGAGCGTGGATCCGCCCCCAAGAAGATCCTGACGCGTCTCCTCTGCGCCAGTTGCTTCCGGAGCAGCATGTGGCGCGTCAAGCTGTGCGTCTCCCAGCCGCTGCCCTAAGCGAGTCGGACGGAAAGGAACATCAGCCGTCGGCGCTTCTGGCGCAACATACGGTTTGACCGCGCGCTTAGTAATCTCGGGTTTAACCGTGTAGCTCGGCATATCAGCAACAGCAGAGGGCTGGGCGAAGGCAGAGGTACCAGCCGATTCCATACTACGCGAGGCCTTCCCATCATTCGCCTGCGCCGCCGCGCCACGAATCTGACGCATACGCGCTGCGCTATGGCGCAGATTATCTGCCGGAGCATGATGTGACGCCACGGCACGGCGCGCAAGCGCTGACTGATTGCCATCAACACCCTGGGAATCGCGGGAAACCTGAGCTGTACCGGCAGCCACAACGCGCTCATACGGCTGTTGTGCCTCATCATTGGCTTCATTGGCTACCGCTTGCGCGCGAGCAACTACAGCTTCCGTATCCGCATATTCAGCGTATTCAGCACGTTGATCCGTTGCTCCACGATCGGCTTCGGAACGAATCTTGTTTTGCAAGGTCGCACGATATGGCTTAGCCGCGCCCAACAGGTTGTTTGCCCGCGCAATACGCGTGCGGTCCTCGTCGTTGAGCTTCGTCCAGGTTGATACCAGGCAGCCAAAACCAAAGAGATACGCCCCGGAAATCACGGTAGCAAGAATTGGTAGCACGACAGGCATAGTCGTCAAACTGGTAACGACCCATAACGCTAAAGTGATAACGGCACATACAATCCCGCCCAATAGCCCACGCTGCTGGTATGCGTCACGGCGAGCAATTCGCGCCCGCGCCCGCGAACGGTCACGTGCGACGCTGCGCATCTTTGTTGCCTCTGGGGTCCGCGTCGTTGCCTGCACCATTTTCCGCTCCGTTAAATAGATTCGTCCATGCTCTCCGCCGGTTTGCGTCAATTGCCGCTCCTGTAGGAGCCTGAGGTTGCCGCTGTAGCGTTCTTCAATTGGCGCGTCAGCCATGACGGATCGCTTTCGGGTGATTTGTGGAACGACGTATGCCAGGAGAAATAACACTCCTAACGCGAGTACCGCCCCATCAACACCCATGCTTCAAAGCTATGCAAGACTTCCTTTAATCGCGGTATCTCGCGGGGCGTGTTGCTTTTTCATAGGAAAATACCCAACATACACACGGCGACAAAACGGGCACTAATAACAGGATCACCATACTGCACATGACAAGTGCGTCACACCGCGCCTATCAGCGCCGCATTAGGAAGAAAGGCACAGCAAGGATGCACAGTTGAGGAGCCACTCAGTTAAGAAACACTGAGTAACACCGATAATCGAGCAGAGACTTCCCATACATCTCACAACTGACGCAAAACGGCTATCAGAGGACCCTCGGCAGATACTACAACTGCACACACAACACCAAGACCACCAGCGCGACAACGCAACCGGCCAAAACTGCCGGCGGTTATCTTTTTAGCTCCTGCGTCTTAACTGCGCCTCATACCAGCCCTAGCGATCCAAAACCACGCACTCTAAGCGATCGCCAGGCTGAACAATGCGCTGCTGTTCCGGAACAACCGCCAAACAATTCGCCTCCGACAGCGCAGTAAGAAGCGGCCGTGCCGGATCGCCAACCGGCTCAACAATGTAGCCATCATTCGGATTGCCCACCACACGCGCTCGCACAAATTCCCGAGACTGCGCTGGCGACTCCCAACCCCGCTGAACCACTGCTTCCACGGAACGCCGATGAATCCGAGAATAGCCCGCCATATGCAATAACGCCGGACGGATAAAGACCTCGAAAGCTGTCAGCGCCGCAACTGGCGAACCCGGCAAACAGAACACCGTCGTATCCGATTCCAACGTTCCCACGCCTAATTGCCGCCCCGGCTGCATGGCAATATTGTCAAAACGCACCGTCCCCAGCGGTGAGAGCACCTCTTTTAAGGTGTCACCCCCACCATAGGAAAGCCCACCTGTGGTGATGATAATGTCAGCCCGCACAAGCTGATCTTCCAGCAGTTCCCGCAATTGTCGTTTATCGTCAGGCACTGCACCGACGCGAAATACTTCCGCCCCCGCATCTCGCACCGCCGTTGCGAGCGCATGAGAATTCGCGTCATAGATTTTCCCTTTTGTGGCTGGCATTCCCGGCTCTTGCAACTCGTCACCAATCGCCATAATCACAACCCGAGGAGCCGGATGGACGCGCACCGTCGCATGACCAGCCGACGCGAGTAAAGCAATCTGCCGCGCACCAATTCGCACTCCAGCGCGCAAAAAGACTTGACCAGCTTGCAGATCTTCGGCGCGCGCACGAATATTTTCGCCAGCATTCGCCCCGCGGGTAATCCGCACCTGCGCTCGACCCTGATCGGTCGATTCGATAGGAACGACGGCTTGTGCCCCCTCAGGAAGAACCGCCCCTGAGGAAATCCGCACTGCCGTGGCCGGAACCAGGAGCGGCGGGTCGATCGTATCTGCCCGCACATCCTCCGCCACTGCGACGATAGCCGGATTTTCCGCGCTCGCCCCCGCAATATCAGCACACCGCACTGCATACCCATCACGCGCTGCCAAATTAGCCTGCGGCACATCCACGAAAGAGCGAACGTCCTCCGCGAGCACGCATCCCACAGCATCGCTCAAGGCAACGTCGAAAGCGCGCAACGGCTGGGCAACGCTGATACATTCATCAAGATGCTGGGCAACGCTCTTCATGTGATCTCCAAACCCCGTTATCCACAGATGACGTTCTCAGTTTACCCGAGAGCTGACAGCGCACTGTGAGGTTGCGATCCATGAAAGAATGGAGCTATGTCGATCCCAACGTTGAGAATCCCGAATTTAGCAGCCGCCGATGTTGAAGAAGGAAAACAATTGCTGCGTTCGGCGATTCGAGAGCACCGAAAACAGCGCAGTCGCAAACTCCTGGAACGCTTAGGGCAGTCCTGGGCACAGACGATCCTACCGCTGCTTGACGGGCGGCATCGCGTTGCGTGTTACGTCAGTACTGGATTTGAACCGCCATCATTGCCAACGATTCTGGCCCTCCATGAAAGCGGCAAGGAAATCCTGCTCCCTAAACTTGGGCCTGGGCTATCTCGGTGCTGGGGCATATTTACCGACGTGGATTCGCTAGTGAATATGGCCCCAGGTCGCCCACCAGAGCCAGATGGTCCGGCATATCCGAATGAGATTTTGCATGACGTTGACGCACTAATTATTCCAGCGTTGGCGGTATCGCGTCAGGGTGCGCGCCTTGGGCAAGGCGGTGGCTGGTACGACCGCGCCTTGAAGAAAGCGCATCCGAATGCACTCATTGGGGCGATGATTTTCGACGAAGAGCTGTTGAGCGAGGAGATTCCGCAAGACGAGATGGATGTGCGCGTCCCCTACGTCTTCCACCCCGAGCAGGTCATCCGCACGGCAACGGCTTAATTTCTACATCCGCCGCCATATTTCAGAGATTGTTTCACGCGGATCTGAACGAAACTGACGCAGCATGCCGTTTTCGTTGGCGGGTTGCTGCGTCGTAAAAGTGTTTGATTTTGCTGGCTAATGCTGAATCTGGCAGTTCCAGGTTCGCTCTGGATGGCACAGCTCCATGAGGTATTCCACCGGCTATTTGTCGGCATTATCCGCCTGATACTACTCCTTAGATGGGTAATTCTACGGCGGCCGCCGAGGATGAATCGGGAAACCTCATCCAGGAATTACCCGAAGAAAGCCCAGCTGGGTGTAGGCAATCTCGGATAGCTTGGCAGTAGCCTGCGATCTTGCATATTCAATCCATATGCACATCCCGTTTACCCCGGATAGACATCCCGTTTAATCCAGATGCACATCCCTGGCGCTGCACGCCCGCTTTATCTGTTCTCGCAGTTAAGATCCGCCTCATAACGTGGCACATGGCGGCACTCCCCAGAGGAAAACACGAACTAGGGCACAGCAAAAACAAATAAGCACTAACTAGGGCTGGGAAAACAAAACTGCAGTATTTCAAGTTCTCTTAGGCACTCAATAGTAGCGATTCACCGTGCAGTTGGTAGCGTTTGGAGGCGCGATAAGAAGGACCCCAATTTATCTCTATCGCTTTCATTACTGTTGCCTTTTATCGCTCTCGCCGCTGCCGATGATATGGCGGAGCTGATGAGCGCTGTTGCTATTGGCAAGATGCGCTAAACGCAGAGCACTCAATGGGCTGAAAGAGAATATACACAAGATTCATGGTCAGCTTGATGGGGGCGAACAGGCGAAATAAAAACGTTATCCACATGTTCTTTACTGTCATCCTTTTCCACAGGCTAGCGCCCGCGCTCATTCTCAATAGCGCTGACGGTAAGACTGGGTTACATGGCTCCTATCTTTTCCGCCCGCAATTCCTCCGCGAACGCACATTCCTCGGGTTCTCATGGCTCATCCCGCACGCGTCAGTCTCCTCATGCTGCCCGTTCTGCTCGATCTAGCCCGTTACGTGCCGTCTTATGGAGATGGCGTTGGGTTATCGCCAGCGTCATTTTGGCAGCAACCATCTACACATTCATTCCTCGTTCTGCACCTGAAGCGCGCTATCCTATCGTCGTTGCTAGCCATGAGATTTTTGGCGGACGCAAACTCAGCACTGACGATCTCGAATTACGTATGAGCACTGAGGTTATCCCTGATGCCGTCACAGATATCGAAGCTGCTACTGGGCATTACCTCGTCGCCCCGCTCTCCGAAGGCGCCCCCATTTTGACGCGCCACCTGCTAACTGCACAGTTTTTCCATAATGCTCCGCCAGGCACTGTTATTGCCGCCGTCGAGTTAGCAGCCGCAAGTGCAGTCATTATCGAAACTGGCGCAACAATTGATTTATACGCGCCTCCAGATGAATTTTCCGGAGCTGGGCAGGCCACCCAAATCGCCACCGAGGTATTCGTTGCCGGAATAGCCACCGACGAGCACACCAAGAATTTCCTCTCAGAAACTCCCGATACCCACACCTACTATCTGGCAATCCCACGCCAATCCATCGAGAACGTGATTGGCTACGCAACGCATACGCCGCTATATGCCGTTGTGAATACCTCAGCATATCGGGGTGAATCTGGCGATCTGACCGCCCCATCTCAAACGAGGATCCCTAAATCGGATCCCTAGGCGGCAACGCCATAGCTACAACAGCCCTACAACGGCTCTACAGCGTTCCCTACAGCTTGCCAAAATGCGGTGGCAGATCCCCCAAGATCTCTCGATCTCGGGCGGATAACTCAGCCTCAGCAGAACGCGCTGGGCGCCCAGAGCGCCCTGCAGAGGCCGACGCAACCTGCGAACCCATCGGGCGAGCATCCGTTGCGTGGACTGCCGCTTCAATACCAGCAAGCTCTCCCGATTGGATACGCTGTGCGTCAACGCGCGATAACCGCACAACTCGGCGGGAATTACCCTGACGCACCGGCTGCTCCGGAACCACCGTTTCCAGAAGCTCCTTTGCCGGATCAATATTCTGGGATAGCTGAGGCAAATCGTCACAATCCACGGTAGCTAGTCCTCTGCCCGTTCCAGGTCAGCCTTTTGGCTATCGAACATGCCATCTGCAGATTCTGGGGCGTCCATATTCTCCGTATGGCGGCTCAAAACACCCTTGCCATCAGCCAGATCATCACCACTATGCTCCTCATCAGCGCGAATATCATCACCGTATGCCCCTGATACTCCGATCAGCCCAGAACGCCGCACAACATTGCGCAAGATTATCTCCACTTGTTCTCCACGGCGTTCAATACCCAGCTCGGCGCGCAATTCAGCGATAAATTCCCGCTCATCTCGCGCCACTCCGTCGGTCGCAATCCACGTGACCATATCGTCAAGCTGATCGTCAGTGTAAGCAGCTAACCGCAATCCGGAAACAATCTCCGGACGCCGCGCCCGCGGGCGGATTGCCGGAATCACCGCGCTGGGCGCACTCGAATCCGGAAGTTGCACTTCCGCACCACCAGCCTCTTCACTGGCACTTTCCTCGCCCACAACATCCATTCCGTCATCGCTTAAATGCGGAACGACCACCGGAATCTGATCCGGCCCACTGTAACGGCTGAGTAACAGCTCCTCAATACGCGCAACCTGACCATCTGGATCAACAAACAAAGACGACGAGAACGTCTGGAATACTGACCATCCTCGCGCCTGTAGTGCCTCCACCCAGAACCGATCTCGTCGGCGCAACGAATGTTCCGCAACATAATCAGCATCATCTACCACAACCGCAACCGCAAAAGTACCATCGCGACCTGCGACCAGTGGAATACGACGAGAATTCGGATAGCCGTATGCGCCGCGAACATCCCAGCCGCGTTCCTGCAAACGGCACGCAACATCAACAAGCAGCGGATCCGTCACCTCGCCACTGACCACCCGTGAACGCTGCTCACGCCCTGCCTGGTCAATCAGCTTTGCCAATAACCGCGGCCCCGGAGTGGAAACTCGTCGAATATCAATATCTCCTGGGCCTAAAGCCGAGAAAATCGTCAACTGCGAACCGGCAGCAGCAATCGCATCGATCAACCCCGCTAGACCAACCGGCGTCGCCAAAGCACCAAACGTATGCAATACGCGACCATGAACCGTCTTGCCGTAGCCGACACTTAAAATGATGTGATCGCGGCGAATTCCACTGGCCCGAGTAATATCCGTGACGAGGAAACCCGCTAACCGAGAAACATCCGTTGAGCCGACGCTCGCCAAAGCCTCCCGCACTCGCTCCGCATGGCGAACCGACACAGTAATAACCGCTAAAGATTCCTCCGGACGAGTCATCGCATGTTCGAGAACCGCGTCCACAACCGCGTCCGTCTCAACCTGCGTCGTCTCCACCGCCCCATCACCAGAGCTACTCGGCACACCACGGCCATCCACGGCAATAAATCGCGAGGAGCGCGCCCGATGAACCGAGGGAATCGGCTGCAATTCGTAACCAATCTCCGTCAAGGCTTGAGTGGCTAACTCGTCATACTCCGCCCCAAAAGTCGGCAACTGTGCAACCGGAAGGACCTGCGAGAACGCTGTCATCGCTCCTGCCCCAGGCCGTCGAGTATCCCCTACCACCACGGCTTGACGCCCGCGCATCATCGAAGAAATCAGCGGAGCAACCGACTCATTCGCATCCACAATCACCAGATCTGCCCACGGCATTGGCGGAATATACTGCGCCAACACCGTCGGCGGAATCACCCACACCGGACGGGCAACCTGTACCAAGCGCGAATGAGTCGCGATAATATCCCCCAGATGCGATACGCCTTTACTGAGCGCCGCGTCTAGCTTCAACGTCTCCGAACGCCGCGACAACATCATTGACCGCGCATTATTAATAACCGCCCGTAACACCGGCCCTGCCAGACTTGCCGTGTGCTCACGATCCAAACGGCGCAATTGCCCTAATAGCTCTTCTAAATCACGCGGACCAAAACTGGCCAGCACCGGCGAGCTTGAAATCAACTGCTCAAACTGCGCAGCAGTTAACGCCAACTCCAGTTCACCGTTAATCCGATCCGCCGGCACCGCCCGGCGCATAACGTCATCTAAGAAATCCTCAAAGCCACTATCCCGCAAGTCCGCCAATGCGGCATTGCGCTGCGGCAACGTCGTCATATGGTCGGCGTCTGCCGTCAGCCTAGAAAGCAGCTCCTGCAAATCCGTGAAATCGAAAGTGCGCAGATCCACCCCGCCGAGGTAGCCACTCAGCACATCAATATCCGCTTCCACATCCTCGCGGGTACTGCGAATCTGAGCCATCCCATCAGGTAGCGACGGCCATCCACCATCAGGTGAGTACCGACGCCACACCTCGCGTCGCTCATGAACTTTCACTAATTCGGCATGAATATCCTCTGGGAACTCCCCCGGACGCACCAGATCCATTGCCTGTTTCTTATAACGGCGCCGATCCGCCGATTTCATTGAGTGCCCCTGAGAATCGCGCCATTCCCGCGAAGCCGTTGCAATAACCATATTCATCGGAGACGTCTCGAAAATCTGAGGCAAGAACGTATCCAAAGAATCTGAAATTCCGTCAAGCACATCAATCTGTTCAAACCACTGCGCCAAAGTGGTGGACTGTTTCAGCCCCGTCTCCCCAGCCGCGCGAGAGGACTGCGAAATCGCCTGCGGAACGTGAATCTCTGCCAACCGGCGAGCGCGATCTAAAGCGTCAGCACCATCAGCAACATTATCGATCCGCGCATTCGACCACGCTGAGCGCGTCACCTGCGGATCAAAAGCTCCTAGCTCGCCAGCCTCCTTGAAAGACTCTTCAACAGCCTCCAGCCCCTGCGTGCGAATCGTCCGTACTGCACGCGACGATAGGCGCACCCGAGTCTGCGGGGCGTCTGCCTGGCTAGTGAGCGTAGCCAACTTTTCCAAAATATCGTGAACCGAGGTTTGCCACACATCATCGTGATGGTGAAGATCGTGAACGAATTGGCGAAGTTGCCGCCGAACCGCAACTAATTCCTCCCGCACCTGCAGCATTGATTCGGTTGGCATATCCGGGCGCGCTAACCGCAGCCCAGTACGAATCCGCTGGGGTACAGCGTCAATATCTGAAAAATCTAAAACCAGATCCCCCAAGCCGAGCCGATCAAGCTCAGCTATAACCGAATCCGCTGCTGAACGACGCGAGGGAACGACAATAACTGAACGATTCGACGCCGCCGCATCCGCGCAAATCGACGCGACGGTTTGTGTGCGCTTCGAACCAGGCGGGCAGTCCAAAACGATTGAACGCCCCGAGGCCACCGCTTCAACTGCATTCAATTCCGCGACGTCAAGATCCCCCGCACCGCGCTCCACTTCCGGCGCACGATCCTCATCACCCCCAGGGGGCAAAGGTGCCGCTGATAGCTTTCGCGTCTCTTCATCCCCAGCCAAGGCCATCATAATGCCAGAGGTGCGAATATACGGCTCCATCGCTTCCAAATCCGCAACGATGGTGCGCTCGGGACGTTCAAAACATCCCAGCAGTACTTGCGGCTCATAAGCGAAAGACGGCAGATACATCCGCCCAATCGTCGCCACCATATCCACGATACGGTCCGTGCTGGTTTCCTCAGCCGCTGCCCGATTCAGTTGCGCCACATGCTCATGCGAAGCACCATGATCGCGCAAGGCTTCAATAACAACCGGATTAATTGAGATCCGGTTGAGCTGGCGCACCGTCGCGTCGCCGCCTTCTTCAAAAGTCAAGGAGACAGAACGCATCAACGCAGGGGCGGAACCGGAACGCGGGCATCCCTGCCAGGTTAGCCGCCCGACGCTCATCGCAACCGGCGCATTGCCATATATCTCCGTCATGCGCTGCACTGTGGCATGCAACCGAGCCACATTATTTAAGGCGCGTTTTTGCGCAAAAGACTCCCGAATTAGCGAGGTGATCCGAACTGGCGAACCCGAGTAGAACGTCGCTGACCCCGTTGGGTGGGGGTGGGTCAGATCAATGACTCCATTCATTGCGTCCGACTGTTTTTCTTCAGCCCGACGTGCCCGCGCCGATAGCTCCTCATGCCACTGTTGATAGGCGGTATCGAGGAGCTGCTCACGACTTGGCGTCGGCTCAGGTGCAGGAATCGACACCATTGCTTCTGGCTCGTCTCCTGCCTCCGCAGGCGCTTCGTTATTCTCTGCGGCACTGTCAGCCGAGAGGGCAGATTGCGCGTCAGATACCGGCTCGTCCTCAACGCTCGGAGCGCTATCGGGATGCGGCTCAGTATCGGCACTTTGATTCTTATTCTTGCGTCTAAAGAAAGGAGTCACGTCTTTACAGTACCTATCTCAGGGATTCAGCGGGGAGAACGCCGCCCTATCGCCTTCGCTTATCACACATATTCTGTGTAGTACCGACGCTTCCAGCCTTTATGAATAAACCTCGGGTACTACGGCGAATTGGCTATCAGATCATTCCGACGGCATGCTCTAGCAAGCCGAGATTTCCGCGTTATTTCAAGATTTACCGGCAATGAATGAGCCGTAAAAAGTGGTTACGTGCCGAGCGTGAGAGGATAAAAATGACTGGGAGTGAGCCACAAAATCCTTGTGATAGCAAGGAAAAATCGGTAGTGCCCCCGATAGGAATCGAACCTACGACACCGGCTTTAGGAGAGCCGTGCTCTATCCACTGAGCTACGAGGGCCAGCCTGTTGATCTTATCGGATGGGCTGCGGTGTCGCCATTTATCACCGCAGCCCATCCGATCATGAGAGGTTAAATCAGCAGATCATCTCCTGTTAGCTTTACCCTGTTTCACTCTTCGTCATCAACGATTTGTGCGGGTAGTGGCCCTACGTCGTCACCGGGGCGCACACGCCGAGGAACCACCATCGTCGGGCATGCTGAATACCCGAGCAACGTCTGTGATGTTGACCCGAGCAATAACCCAGTAAAGCCGCCTCGCCCTCGCGTTCCTAGCACCACCAGATCGTTTTCGTCGGATAGTTGCGCAAGAATATGCGCCGGGCTGCCTTCGCTTGCCGTCACGCTGTACGAAATCTGGGTATCGCCCGCTACCTCTTTAAGCTGTTGCGTAACAGCGTCCTCCATCTCCGCCAGGTGTTCTTCCCGGAAATTCACCATCGGCACCCATCCGGCCGCCGCTGGATTCACAACCGTCACTACCTGCAGGTGGGCTTGCCATCGCTCAGCCTCCCACACCGCCCGCTGTAAGGCGATCTTGGCAAAGTCTGAGCCGTCCACCCCGCATACCACGCGCTTTATGGGTAAACACTTTTCGTCGCTATCTGTTGGGACGACAACAGTTGGGCAATACGCATTTGCCGGAACAGCCGAGGATACCGTTCGCAAGAGCCGATCTGCTAACCGCCCTTTCTTCTGCGAACGCCCACCGACAACGATCAGTGCCACCCGTTTTGACATCTCGACGAGCACCTCAGTGGGATCACCAAATTCTAGGGCTGAGGTCACTTCCACCCCTTGCCCGTCAACTTGAGATACCGCGGCGTCAACAATCTCTTTTGCTGCCTCATAAAGATAGTTAACATTCCCTTGGGAAGCCTGGAACTCAGGGAACATGTACTGCGAGGGCAATTCGTACCCGCAGACGATATGTAGCCGCGCATCCCGCGCCCGCGCCTGAGCATGTGCCCAACGCAGAGCGGAATTTCCGGCGTCAGATCCATCAATTCCTACCACAACAATGTTTTCGTGTGCCATAGCATCCTCCTCACCCCTCATTATGTCACCATTTTGTGAGGTGGAACATAGAAAAAGGAGCCCTTTCGGACTCCTTCTCGAAAATCTACGCTTTTGCCAGTGCGTTGCGAAAAATATCAGCCAAAGACGCGGATAACCGTCGGCGTGTAACCTGCCCACGAATCCGGACCAACGCGGGTTCCCATTGCTTGATTCCATGCAGCGACGTTCTGCCCGCCACCGACGGAGATGGCGACGTGCCCTGGCCAGTAAAGAATATCGCCTGGCTGCGCCTCCGAATACGGAACTTGATGACCGACGGAGAGAACCGAAGTCGTTGACCCGCCAATAGCAACACCATGCTGGGCATATACCCACCGGACGAAACCGATGCAATCCCAACCGGCTGGCGTCGTGCCACCCCAGATGTACGGAGATCCAGTGTGAGCCATCGCCGTGCCCAGAACAGATCCGCCAGCAGCCGAATCGTAGGAGACTTCAACTGAAGCAGCTTCTCCGACGAGGGAGCTACGATCAACATTTTGCGTAGCTGCCGGAGTTTGCGCTTTCTCATCCTTGTTTTCGTCTGCCTTTGCCGCAGCTTGCTGCGCATGGGCATCCAGGGAGACTGTGTGCATCGTCCATTGAGCATCGGATTGGGTGTTCAGTTCGACGGAAACTGCTTGGGGAGCTTGGACGGTGTGCGTTGACGTTGTGGTGGCTGTGTTTGCTGCTGCGTCAGCGTCCGTGGACTTAGCAAAAGCCAGTGGCGCACTTAAACCCATAACCATTCCAGCCGCAGAAGCGGTCGCAATCGTTGCGAGAGTCTGTTTCGAGAAAGTTTCACGCTGCTTAATCAGTACGTGACGTCCCGCCATGAATATCTCCGTCGTTGTTGCTTATCTCTGTAACGTTTATGCGGTCGCGAAAATCGACCTGACACAAGCATAACGATTAGATCTCAGATTGTCACAATTTGATAACAATGGAATAGCTCACTACCGCTCACGGATGAAAATACCGCGGGCAACATCCCCCGACAGACGGACTGCATGTTCCCCGCAAGAGACTAATACATCCCCGTCGCGCACTTCATTAACGACGATATCTGCCCCCGGCAGCACTCCCTCGTCATAAAGCATCTCAAGAATATCCACATCCAATTGCACCGACTCGGCAATCCGCGCAATTGTGTATATACGCCCGTGAGCAGATTCCTCTAAAGTACTGAGCGCAGTCACGCCATCCTGGCTCACCGTATAGATCTCCTGAGCCTCCCGATCAGGAATGGGATTACCGTAAGGATCAGAATGTGGATCATCAAGCAACTGCGCGATTTTATCCGCCACATCTTCAGAAACGACGTGCTCCCAGCGGCAGGCCTCGTCATGCAACTGCGGCCAATCAAGTTTGATAACATCACTCAACAATCGCTCAACCAGCCGATGCCGACGCATCACATGAAGCGCTTGCTGCAATCCCTCCGCAGTGAATTCGATATGACGATTCGAACCGACGTGCAATAAACCGTCGCGCTCCATACGGCTGACGGTTTCTGAAACCGTCGGGCCAGACTGCTCTAATCGCTCAACAATTCGGGCGCGCAAAGCAGGAATATCCTCTTCATACAACTCATAGACCGTCTTGAGATACATCTCAGTGGTATCAATCAGTTGACTCACGACGCCTCCCGCTTCTTTCTTTGTTCATATTATCGAACACCTCTGCACAAATCGACGACGTGCGATTTCGCAAGCCAACTATCCCTTATTTACCCTCACCGCCGCGTATTTACCCTCACGCCATACGCTTCCCGCTCGCCACTCGCATAACCAACCGTTACAGCGGGAAACCGCTACAGTACGATGTGTTCGCTAGCCGGTCACCACCTGCGCATACGCCCCAGGAATGAGACGATAGCTACATGGCTATTGCACGCTCACCCGAACCACCGAATCCACCGAATCTGCAAAACCCGCACGCACCCGAATCGGAGCAGACCGAGCGCGATTCCTTGCTGCCCTCAGCACCGCCGCGCGCCACCGCCTCGGCAGGTTCGCACACTGCCAACAATCACACGGAAACGTCACCTGCCACAACCGCTGATGGCACTATGGCTTCCGCCAGGTATTCACCTCGCTCCGCTCAGTATTGCGAGGAAACGCCTGCCTCTGCCTTGCCATACATCCACGATGGACGCTTCGGCTCGGGCCCGTCAAAAGTTCGACGCGAACATCTGCTCGCCCTCACCGATCCACACAGCCCTATCGGCACTTCACATCGCCAGAGCGGCGTCCGAGAAATCGTCGGTCAGATCCGCCAACACATCGCTGATCTGTTCCATCTTCCCGATGGATATGAGGTCATCCTTGGCAATGGTGGAGCAACTGCAATCTGGGATGCTATCCCGTTTACCCTGGTCGAAGGTCGCGCTCAATGTGCTGTCGTCGGGGAGTTCTCCGCAAAAGCCGCCCGAGCAGTGGAGCGCGCTTCTTGGCTTGATCGCCCACAGATCCGCCGAGTTGAGCCAGGGCAATATATTGGGTGCGTGCCAGATGCCCAGGTCGATACCTATATATACGCACACAATGAGACGTCCACGGGCGTATGCTCTCCCCTCGTCTCTATGCCTGACGGACTCACCGTTGTCGATGGCACTTCGATTGCTGGTGGCGCGCTGTGCGATCTGAGCACCACAGATTTTTACTATTTCTCCGCCCAAAAATGTTTTGGGGCTGACGGGGGTTTGTGGCTGGCGATTGCCTCTCCAGCAGCACGTGAGCGAATCGAACGCCTCAGTGCTTCGCGGTGGGTTCCTGATTTCCTCAATCTGCAATTAGCTATCGAGAATTCGCGCAAAAACCAAACCTTGAACACTCCGGCTATCACCACGCTGCTCCTTATTCATAGCCAGCTCGCGTGGATGCATGAGTGCGGTGGTTTAGCTGCAATGGCTCAGCGTTGCCAGAGTAATTCGCAAGCTATTTATACCTGGGCGGAGAATCACGCCTACGCTCGCCCATTCATTGAGCCGGATTACCGTTCTCCAGTTGTGTGTACCGTTGATTTTCACCCCGAAATCGACGCCCAGCAGATGGCACGGATATTGCGGGAGCGTGGAATTCTCGATATTGAACCGTATCGTAGCCTCGGGCGCAACCAGTTACGGATCGCCGCGTTCCCAGCGATTGAGCTAGCTGATATCCAGGCATTGTTAGAAACGATTGATTCGATTATCGCCAGCGGGATTCTTCGCTCCTGAGCTGACGTTGAATTCCTTCCGGCGGATTTATAGCGTATGAGATAGCGGTTCATTTGGGCCGACGGAGGATTTCGGCGTCCGTTACCGGCTCAGAGCAGGGAACTCTCGATTGTGTTACCCAGGCCGGCATGGACGGTGACTCGCAGAATCATGCTCGTTGCTGGGCAGATACCTGCCGTGCCCAGTCTGCAAGGCGCGCCGCTCATCTCAAAGAGGAAACATCGCACTATCGCCCGCGAACGCACGCGCGCTTAGTAGCCGCTCTCCCGTTAACGAAAATGCCTGCCGCACTGGATTTTTTCCTGCCACACTGGAAATCTTTCCTGCCGCACCAGAACAAATCGCACCATCAAAAAACTGCCACCACGCCACCATCGAAAAAGCACAGCGGTTGGGCTGCCAGTAGCTATCTCAGCGCATACTACGGGTACGTATCGGGCAGCAATAACCTGCACCTCCCGAGAAAGTGGCACTTTTTAGAGTGGATGCACGCGGCGGACCATTCGACTGCCGCAGTTACTTCATCACGGATACCCCACATGTATCAATGGCCGGTATGCGCTCATATTGCGCATACCGGCCATCATAGAATCAGCCTTTTTAGCTCACTGATCTGCGGCGTAATGCCCACGCCCGCTCATAGACCGCACGATAAGACAGTCACATTCACCGGCGACGACAGGCATTGCCCGCAACGGGCGTTCACCTTTTATGCCACCCCTAATAAATGGTTGATTGGTTCAAGCGCGAAGTAGATCATGAATAAGGCTGCAGTCAGATACATCAAGGGGTGTACCGACTTCGCTTTCTTCGTCACTAGCTGCATGAATACGTAGGTAATGAACCCTACCCCGATACCCACCGTGATGGAGTAGCCGAAGGGCATAAAGACGATAGTCATGAAAGCCGGAATCGCAATCGCTAGATCATTCCAGCGAATCTCCGTCACCTGTTGCATCATCAGGAAACCGACGGCAACCAGCGCTGGAGCAGCCGCCTCAGAGGGCACCATCGCAAACAGTGGGGCGAGGAATGTGGCCAGAATAAACAAGCCACCCGTCACAATGCTTGCCAGACCAGTGCGCGCTCCGTCTGCTACGCCGGTGGAGGATTCCACGAAAGAGGTATTTGAGGATACGCCACCTGCACCACCTGCAATTGCACCAATGGAGTCAATGAGCAGGATGTGCTTAGTGCGCGGCGGATTCCCGTCAGCTTGCAAGAGATCTCCTTCGCTGGCAACGGCAACCATCGTGCCCATCGTGTCGAAGAAGTCGGCCAGCATAACCGAGAACGCCAGCACAACTACTGCCAGTACGCCGATCTTGTGGAAGGGGCCGACAACTGAGAATTGCCCGATCGTTGAAAAATCTGGGATTTGGACGGGAGAGCCAGCCAGCGCAGGAACGGTCAAGCTCCAACCGCCAGCATTTTCGGCGCTTTTCACGCCAAGTTTGCCAATTGCTTCCACGACGAGGGATAGCGCAGTACCAGCCAGGATTGCCCACAAGATAGCGCCTTTGACGCCTCGAACCATCAAAGCCATCGTGATACCTAGACCAACGATGAATACAACTAGCGGCCAGGCCGAGATAGAGCCATTGACGCCAAATGCCAGCGGGGTGGCCCCTGCTCCGACGATACCGGCGTTGAGTAACCCGATGAGGGTGATAAACATGCCGATACCAACCGAAATAGCGGTGCGCAAAACGCGGGGAACCGCACGGAAGATTGCTTCTCGTAGCCCCGTCAGGACGAGCAAGACGATGACGATACCTTCAATAACAATGATTCCCATGCCGTCAGCCCAGGTCATACCCGGGAGCTGAACGATGGTGTAGGCAACGATCGAATTTAAGCCCAAACCGGCGGCCAGGGCCAGTGGGAAGTTTGCCACGGCTCCCATCAGGATAGATAAGATACCGGCAACCAGTGCCGTGCCTGCCGCAACAGCCACCATATTAGGTGTCGTACCGCCACCGAGATATTTGCCGGTGGAGTCGGGGCCAGACAGGATAATCGGGTTGAGTACCAGGATGTACGCCATCGCGAAGAATGTGACGAATCCTCCGCGAATTTCTCGCGCGAGAGTTGATCGACGTTCGGTAATTCGGAAGGTGCGATCTAACCAGCCAAGTTCTGCCTCGGCGGCGATCGGGGTGGTGTGCTTATCGTGAATCTCGTGCTGCGATACGGTCGCAGTGCCATTGGAAATGCTCACCCTTTGAGTCTCACATGGCAAAACAGCCGGTCACAAGATGAATCTCAAAATCTGGACGTAATCTCGCCCATATCCATCTCAATATTTAAGATTTTCGACACATACTGAGATGGCTCAGGTGAATTTATCCTTATCGCGGTTTATCTTCCGATTACGGGACGCCAGCGAGAACAAAACGCCCTGCCCCACGAGCCAGCAGCCCGCCATCATCAGCTCGAACAAATATCGCTTGCCCAGTATTGAGCAACCCATACTCACCGCTATCCGCCCACAGCTCAGTTGCCCCCTCTAAGCACAATACGATCCGCGGCCCACTCCCACGTAGCCGAACCCGCTTATTGGCATTACGCAAACTAATAATCGACAATTCAAAATCGTCAACCGGCGCATAATACGTCGCCTGTACTGGGCTGAGCGCCTCGGGAGCGATCCGGATTGGCGGAGCCGCCACTGTTTCAATCACCGACAACAGCTCTGGAACATCAATATGTTTAGGCGTCATACCAGCCCGCAAAACGTTATCCGAATTCGCCATAATCTCCACACCCAAACCCGCAACATAGGCATGGACCGTTCCGGCTGGCGTAAACATCGCCTCACCAGGTTTCAACGTCACCGGATTAAGCAATAAGGACGCCACCACCCCAGGATCCCCCGGATAATGTTGCGCCAACTTCCCCACCAGCGCGTCAGCACGCGGCGAGGGAGACACCTGCGGATCACGCGCACAACACGCAGCAACCACACGCATCACTGCTTCAGCATCGGGGCGCTCATTAACCGACAGCAGCCCTGCAAAAGCTGAACGCACCCCATGAGCATTCGGCGATAGCCGGATCTGCTGGGCAATTCGATCCGTCACCGGAGTATTCAAACCTGATAACACACCAAGAATTCGGCGCGGAGTGCGAAACCCGACGAGCGCTTCAAAGGTCGAGATAGCGTAGACCAACTCCGGCTTATGATTGGCGTCGCGATAGGCCCGATGCGCCGCAGCACGATCAATACCCGCCTGCTCCTCACGCGCAAAACCCCGCTCAGCCTGCGCCTTAGACGGATGCACCTGCAAAGAAAGCGGCTGCGCCGGCGCAATAACCTTCAACAAAAACGGCAACTCCGCGTCCCCGCCACCAGAAACCAGATTCGCCCCCAACACCCCCTGCGGATCACCCGCAATATATTGGCGCAAATCTACTGCAGATCCCGCTTC
This sequence comes from Trueperella sp. LYQ143, assembly GCF_046599595.1. Lineage (NCBI taxonomy): Bacteria > Bacillati > Actinomycetota > Actinomycetes > Actinomycetales > Actinomycetaceae > Trueperella > Trueperella sp. LYQ143. The sequence continues at coordinate 246,090 of NZ_JBKIWR010000001.1, forward strand.
ACTATCAGGAGAAACAGGGGAAAACAGATGCCCTCGATCACGAATATCTGACGGATTAATCGCGAGCGCACGCGCCCCCACACCAATGCGCGCTGGAGCCGCCGGATGCGCCCCAAACCACAACTCTGCTACCGGAAAATCTGCCGGTGGCAAGCCAAACATTCGAGGGATAGCGCTTGGAGAACCCCACTCATAATCGCGTACTCGCCCCTGAATAATATGCATGTGTGCCTTGTGCCGTCTCTGATCCCACAGCCCGCAAAATCTAGCTAGTCATCCCCCGCGCTTGAGGAGCGATCACGGCGCACCTCATAGCCCTCATCCAAAACAGGTTCAGACTGCTTCCATATCTGTTCTGGATGTTTCGTATCCGTCTCCGAATGAGCACCACAGCCATGATCGAGCGAGACTACACGCCCATCGAAAGGCGACCACTCATTCGCGCACACCCCGAACAACTGCCGAGCAGATCCGCCCATGTGCATGAGATACCCGCAGGTCGCACACGCCGCCTTCGCCATCCGAGTCGCCTTATTACGCGGGCCAGCATCCCCGGCATACCAACGCTGGAAAGCCGCACTGCGCCCATGCGCAGATAACACCCGCGCACGCCCAAGCCCCAACTCAAATTGTGCTAACTCGTCGGCGTCAACACCCGTCGCTTCAAAACCTTCATCCAATAACGGATCCGTATTCGCCTGCAGATTCGCATCATCAGGCTGATATGGGAGACGATCGGTATCGCTGACGTCCTCCGGACGCAACCGATCCGCCCACGGCACCCATTCCGGAGCAAGCAAGGCCTCCGGCCCAGGCAACAATGCCACCTCATCAACACAGCCACGCCGCGCACGCGGCACCCGAGATAAGGTCACCGCCCACAGCCAACCGCGATACCCTGGCAATAAACACGTGAACGTATGGGTAACCACCCGTTCCGCTTCCTGCACGACACCGGCATGCTCACCGATATTCTCAGCCCGCGTGACATCCAGCAAGGCCTCCCGAGCCTGCTCAACCGCCGCGGCCAACACCTTTTCCCGTATCGCTGCCGAAGAGGGAACCAACCGATCAGACATCAAAATCCTCAGCTAATGCGCGCAACGCCTGCGCAATACGCGGCCCTCCATCGGGATAACGACCACGCCGCAAAGACGTCGAAGCCGCGTCAAGGATCTTAATGAGATCCTCAATAATCGGGACCATCGTTTCCGGAGATCTCCGATTTGCCGCAGCCAATGACGGCTTCTTCTCCACAATCGTCAGTTGCAATGCCGCCGGGCCACGTCGGGTATCACCCACGCCGTACTCCACTCGCATACCTGCTCGTAACCGCGCACCAATCGGGACTGCGCTTGCGGGAAGATAGACCTCAGCGCCATCGTCACCTGCAATAAAACCAAAGCCCTTCTTCTCATCGAAGAACTTCACCTTTCCGGTTGGCACGACTCACTCGCTTTCTGCCGACACTCGGCACGACTGCACATACATTAATCCTTACCTAGTATCGCACTTTTCTGTGCAAAAATGGCAGTCGAGCCGGCGAAAATCTCTTCACTACCAGCCAAATACATTCCAGCTTTGGCATGAGAGTTCCCCATATTCTCCCGCAGCACCTCGATATACTGAGCACAGGATGACAGCTAGCGCATGATACACATGCAAAGAGGCGCGTCCTTTCCCGCTCGTGCCCTGAGCACCAGAACTTCTTGGAGGCCTGTGTGAACGCCCGTCGTATCCTTAGCGGAATAGTATTCGTCTTTGCCGCACTGATTTTTCCGACCACAGCCCTAGCCGCTGAACCACTCGACGAACTCAACGGGCATCTGGATGATCGGGCCAAAGTTATCACCGACGCTTCCTCCGTCCGCGATGCTATCGACGAGGTACCAGGGCAGAACCTGTGGGTCGTCATCGTGCCAAATACCGGATCAATGGATGTGGAAAAATGGGCACGAAAAACGCATGAACGTGCTCACCTGGACGAATCCGAAGCGCTCTACGTCATTTCGGTGGATACTTCCGAGGTTGCGTGGTACGCCCACAAGCACGTCTCTGGCGTCTCCTACGAAGCAATTGACGCCGCTACGGACGATCACGTGCTCTCGCTTATGACCGATCATGAATGGGATAAAGCCATTATCGCCTTAGCGAAAAACGTCCATGATGAGGTAAAAGATGGCGGCAGCTCCACGTCTTCCTCCCAGGCACATCCCGTCAATTCCGCCGTCACCAAAGGGCTTATTGGCATAGGCGCTGGCGGGCTGGTTGGATTTGGCGCATATACCGTCATCACTCGGAAAAAGCGCAAGGAATCCCACGAGCAGGCCACGCAAAAGACAATCCGCGACGCCTCCTCAGAGCTACTGGATATTGACAATGCGGTACGCGCTGCCGCTAATGAACTCGATTTTGCTCAAGCAGAATTTGGCGTGGAAGCTACCCGACGTTTTTCTGCCACCCTACAGAAAGCCCAACAGGCAACCAGTGAGGCATTTCAGCTTCACAGCCGACTCCACGATACAAGTATTCCGCTTGCCGACACCGAAAAGATCGCACTATCGCAGCATATTACTGAACTCGTCGGGCAGGCTCGCACCGCCTTAGAAAAACACACCACAGAGTTTTCCACCCTGCGTCAGTTGGCATCCGATGTGGAAAAATCCATGTCAACTATCGCCACACGCGCCAGCGAAATCACAGCACGCCTGAAACTCGGAACAGACGCCCTGGATAACCTGGCAATCCAGTACCCACCCTCAGTGCTGAAAACACTGGAGACGTATCCCCAGCAAATCACCACGCTGTTAACGGCAACCGATCAATCCTTAACACACGCGCGCCAGGAACTCGAAGCGGGGGATCGCAATGCTGCCGTGCCGTATGTGGCAATGGCTAACAAAACTATTGACGAAGCCTCCTCCTTGGCGGAATTACTGATTAACGCCCCGACGGAACTAGATAAGCAACGTGCCACCGTTCAACAGCAGATCGACTCCCTCAGCGCAGATGTTCGCGATGCGCAACGTTTAGCGCCGGATGATCCCAGCGTTCAGCCCTTTGCCCAGCAGGCAACGCAGGTATTGGAGCGTGCCCGCACCGAGAAGATTGACCCGTTCGCTATCTCAGTGGAACTACACGAGACGGAAACCCGTATCGACCAGGCGCTCGCACCTTTCCGGCAAGCCGACGAGAATCGTCAAAAGCTGGAAGATCGCGCACAACAAGCTCGGCAAATGGCGGTACAGGCAATAGACGATGTTGACGCGACGATTTCGCGATACCGCGCTGGCGTGCGCGGCCAAGCCCGCGAACAGCTTTCCCGCGCACGTTCCTTCGTCGCACAAGGAGACGAAGCACAAGAACCAGCAGCGAAACTGGAGTATTACGAGGCAGCCCGCAAGGGAGCACAAGCTGCTCGCGACATGATGTGGTCAGATATGGGCGGCTCAAGCGGGGGGCAATCGCTGGGAGAAACCATCATTAGCGGGTTAGTGCACGGTATCGTCTCTGGCGCGATCTCCGGTGCATACCGTGGATATGGGCGTCGCTCTGGCGGATTTGGCGGCTTTGGATCCGGCGGATCCGGTGGTTTTGGCTCGGGTGGATTTGGATCGGGCGGCTTCGGAAGCAGCGGAGGAGGCAGCACCGGCCATCGAGGATTCTAAGCGCGCTGCTAGGCGCCGTGCCTAGCAGTATCTAGAGCTACCAGAACCGTAGCTTTATGAGGATTCCTCAGCGTTCATCGGTTTGCGCATATTCTTCCGCCCCACCCGCAATACTGACGTGTAGCGCTTCGTGTGGGAAGAGGCCACCTCAGATGCCAAGCGCTAGTTCATCACTGACGCTGCTCCCCTCCTGAAAGCTAACTCGTCAGGCCTTATGGAATCACAGCAATGAGCGATAGAATCCGGTAACTGATGTAAAACCAGGCAACTAGAGCTAAACGCGAGAGCAGATAACTCCCCGCCGAAGCCGCGTTTAACGCAGATATAACCGTCTTTGCGTACGCGCTGAGGTAGACTGACGAAAAGCACAGCACGAATCACGCCAGATCCACCTTAAAACCACTGAAAGTACCGAACCAGCAACAACCAAAACAAAGCAAGAACCCAAAGCGATTCACCAGAATCCACCCGAGGGATGCCCACATTCGATATTCTTAAAACATCATCCTCATAGAAAGGTACATCACATGGCAGAAAAGCAGTCGATCCTCGGCCGGATCGCACAGCTCACCAAGGCAAATATCAACGCGTTGATTGACCGAGCAGAAGATCCCCAAAAGATGCTCGATCAGATCGTTCGCGACTACACGAACTCGATCGCTGAAGCTGAAGACGCCGTCGCAGTCACCGTCGGTAACCTGCGCCTGGCACAAGCTGACTACAACGAAGATATCGCCTCTGCCCGCGAATGGGGGCAAAAAGCCCAAGCTGCTGTGGCAAAAGCCAAGGAAATGCGCGAAGCCGGCGACGAAACCAACGCCGCCAAATTCGACAACCTCGCCAAAGTTGCCATTGAGCGTCAAATCCAGCACGAAAACGAAGCCCGCACCGCTGAGCCGATGATCGCCTCCCAAGAGGAAGTCGTCACCAAGCTCAAGGACGGCCTGAACATGATGCGCTCCAAGCTCACCGAGCTGAAGTCCAAGCGCGATCAACTCGTTGCCCGCCAGAAGAGCGCCACCGCGCAGAGCCAGGTCAACAAGTCCCTATCGTCAATCAACGTGCTTGATCCCACCTCCGAGCTATCTCGCTTCGAAGATCGGGTACGCCGCGAAGAAGCCCTCGCCGCTGGTCAAGCTGAAGTTTCTGCCTCCTCTATCGAAGAGCAATTCGCCCAGCTTGAGGATTCCTCCCTCTCAGCTGAAGTCGAAGCACGGCTTGCCGCCCTGCAATCCGGCAGCAAGCCTGAGCAGATCGAAGGAAAGGAATTCATGAGCTACTAAAGAGCTCCGCTCTTTGCATAGCTCATGCGATCTAGCAGATGTGCCGGTGCTCGCATAATGTCAGGCGAGCACCGGCACGCAACATTTTCCCCGCCCACACGCACCCCACATACAAGCTGGCCTTATCCACCCTCTGACGTCCACTCACCCAACACTGCCCCACACGCGCAATGTGGGAAACCTTGGCACGTCCCGCTCCAGCAAGGCAAGATGAGAACATGGTGTTACATCCCAATACAAGCGCAAATGCAGAAGCAAAGATCCTCGTCGTCGATGATGAACCAACCATCCGCGAGCTGCTCTCTGCCTCACTTCGCTTCGCCGGCTTCGACGTCGCAACCGCCGCAGACGGCAATGAGGCACTCCACGTCGAATCACGTTTCCAAGCCGACCTCGTCGTCCTCGATATTATGCTCCCCGATATGGACGGCTTTGAGGTGCTCAAACACCTCCGACAGCGCGAGCCCTCCCTCCCCGTCATCTTCCTTACCGCCCGCGATGACGTCCACGATCGCGTGCGCGGCCTAGAAGTCGGTGGGGATGATTACGTCACCAAACCTTTCTCCCTCGAAGAAGTCGTCGCCCGAATCCATGCCATTTTGCGGCGCACCAGCCCAGAAACCAACGAATCGGCCATCTTGCGCTATCACGACCTTGAAATGAATGAAGATACCTACGAGGTCCGACGCGCCGGTCACGAAGTCGATCTATCCCCCACGGAATACAAACTCCTGCGCTACCTCCTCATTAACGCCGAACGAGTCGTATCAAAAATGCAGATCCTCGAACACGTATGGGATTACAACTGGGAAGGCGAAGCCTCCATCGTCGAATCCTATATCTCCTACCTACGTCGAAAGATTGACAGCCCTGAAGCTCTCGGCATGAGCGACCCCGACGAAATCCGCCTCCTCGAACCAATAATTCACACCAAACGCGGCATTGGCTACGTGCTGCGGCGAGCGAAATAACACCACGTAGGAGCAAAATCCCGTGCCCTACCGTTCCCAACCCTCCCCGAAAGTCTGGCATACCCTTTCCTTTCGGATCGTCGTCGCCTTCGACGTCCTACTCACCCTCGTCCTCATCATGGTCACCTTCCTGGCGACCTTCACCCTGCGTAACTCCCTCGTGGATGATACCGATCGCTCACTGCGTTCCTCGGGGCGTACCCTGGCAACCGTCACCGTCGAACAGCTCATTAACGGTTCCCAATTCCAAGTCCTGCCCTCCGAGTTCTACTTTTTCATCAGCTACAACAACCCCAATGATGACGACAAACCCCTCGGCAAATTCGAAGTAGTCAACTCGCAGATCACCGCCGAGCATGGCACACCCGCCAACCCGGTCCAGCTCGCCAAATTGCCGGTCAATTCCCCGCAAACCGTCCCGTCTACCCTGCCCGATCAGGAATGGCGAATCATCACCCTAGATCTGAACTTTTCCCCGACGACAATCACCAGCGTCGGCACCGTCGTTATCGGCATGCCGCTACAGCCAATCCAAGACACTGTTGGGAATCTGGCCCGCACCCTCGCCACTCTCGTTATCATCATCCTGATTCTCGGGGCGCTCATCTCCTATTTCCTCGTCGATCATTCCCTCACCGGGCTGCGTGACATCGAACGAGCCACCCACGAAGTCGCCGCCGGAAACCTCTCCGTGCGGGTACCCACCGGCATTGAAGGCTCAGAGGTTGCCCTCCTCGGTGAATCTATCAACAAAATGCTTTCCCGCGTCGAACAATCTTTCGCCGCCCAAGTGGCCTCCGAACAGCGGATGCGCCAATTCGTCTCCGATGCCTCCCACGAATTACGCACCCCGCTCGCCACTGTGCGCGGATACGCCGAGCTATACCGGCTAGGTGGCGTACCCGAAAAAGATATTCCCACCGCCATCGCCCGAATCGAATCCGAATCAGAACGAATGGCACACCTCGTTGACGATCTTCTACAACTGGCCCGACTCGACGAACGACGCAAAATCAACATGCAGCCCGAAGATCTCGCTGCCATCGCCCTTGATACCGTAACGGACTTCCGAGTGCGCGCCACCGACCGATGTGCCCGCGTCATCGGATTAGACGGAGGCGAGCCACAATCCGTCATCGTCAAAGCCGATCATGAACGTGTTACGCAGGTGATTACCAATCTGCTTTCCAATGTGCTCACCCACACCCCCGACGGAACACCCGTTGAGGTCGCCGTTGGGATTGACCCATCCGATTCACATATCGGTATCGTCGAAGTGCGCGACCACGGCCCCGGTATTGCCCGCGACGACTGGGATCGCGTCTTTGAACGGTTCTACCGCACAGATTCCTCGCGTTCGCGGGGATCTGGCGGCTCAGGACTCGGCTTAGCTATTGTGGCGGCAATTATGCAGATCCACCACGGTTCTGCAACGATAGACGAAACCTCAGGTGGCGGGCTAACCGTTCGGCTACGTTTCCCTGGCGTCTTGCCTAATACTCACTAGAGCTACACTGGCGAATAGACGACATACCGAAATGAGCGCACTTACATGCGTTCCACAGTGGCAGTGATAACTCTGGAACGCTCTGGTCACCTGCGCATTTTGGCAACCGTTATGATCTGAGATTTTTGGCTATCTATTCGTTGCCACTCGCCTACCCATATAGCTGTTTGACGGCCCATATTGGGAGCTACGTGTACTCACATCTGCTCATCGTTGATCGGCGGCTGGCTTTATAGCTTGCCTCTCATAAAGCCAGCTCACTGTGGGAAATACCGGATTTGACGATCTCCTCAAGGCGTTCCCCGTCGATCCGTGCCCCTTGGCGTTCCTGCCAGCCCGCCCATTGCCATCAATATCAGGCACCTGCACTGGCCACCGTCCCCATCTGCTGTTAATCCTTATCTGAGGCCCTATCCGGCGCAGACTCAGCCGAGCCAATGCCAGGGTCTGCTACCGCACTGCCATCAGATAGCGCAGTAGCCTCTGAGGAATCGCCCGCACGTGCAGCATCACGAGCTGATGGCTCGCTCACCCCAGCGTCTGCCCTCATATCAGCCAACTCACCAGTGCCCATCGGTTCGCCAGCAGCCATCGGCCCGCTCCCTACCCGATCTGCATCGGCCTTATCTGCCACCATCCCAGCCTCAACCGGATTCGCTGTTTGCTGCTCCAACATCGCCGCAATACGGCTGCGCACCCGCCCCATAAACGCAACCGCGTCCTCATAGGACTGGGGGTACATTGGCCGACTGATATACAGATTCACTGGCGGATGATTCAAGGTCGGCAACTTAGCTCCCACCGGCATCGCCTCATGCCCGCCACTCATCGCTAAAGGCACAATCGGCACGTTGTACTTGATCGCGAGTGCAGCCGCGCCCGGCTTGAATTCCCCCAGTTCGCCCGTGCGAGAGCGCGTCCCTTCCGGAAAAATCAAAATCGGGATACCTTCGCGCAATAGTCTGCCCGTCATGCCTTTTGCCATCCCGCTGCGCGGATCATCCGAACGAGATTTGCGCTCAATAGGATAGGTGTTGAAAAACAAAGACGTCAGTTTAGAAATCGTCGGCTTGCGATAAAAATAATCAGCCGCCGCCCCCGTCGCCAACCGCTCCGTCATGTGCTCAGGCAACAGCGTAAAAACCATCGGCGCATCCAAATGCGAAGAATGATTACCGACGACGATATACGCCCCCGTCAAGCCCTCAACATTTTCCTGACCCGATACCGTGGTATTCAGCAGGGTTTTGATAACTGGGCGAGTCAGAAAACGACGCACATTCTTGCGCGCATCGCGTCGGGACTCGGAATGGTAATCGTCGAGTGGGTGCAGTGAGCTCATCGTCGGCCTTTATTCAATGTAACTACCGCCCGCTTAACCAGCGAAGCCGGCGCATGTTTTGCCACAAAAGCAATCGCTTTGAAACGCTTTGAGGGGACGGATCGCGTCTTTCCCCGCTCAACATCACGCAGACAATCAGCCACCACGCGATCCGCATCCAGCCACACCCAATTCGGGATAGACGAATTCGACACTCCAGTGCGAGCGTGGAACTGTGTGCGCACCCATCCGGGCAGGAAAGTCACCACCTGCACCCCTAATGGCGCTGCGGCAATCGCCAAGGAATCTGACCACGTGCGGATGAACTCTTTGATCGCGGAATATGCTCCCATTGGGGCAAGCGCCGCAACCGAAGCAGTATTGATAATCACGCCCTCGTGTCGGTCTGCCATCGCTGCCGCCGCTGCGCCGCCTAACTCCATCGGGGCCAAACCCATCAGCTCTGCACCCTGGCGTAGTTGCGTGGCGTCGCGAGTAATCATGGAGGCATATAACCCAGCGCCGGCATTATTCACAAAGATCGTCACAGGTGATTCCTCATTGAGGAGGCGTTCTTTCACCTGGGCAAGATCTGCTGCGCAGGTTAAGTCTGCTGCCAGCGTCTCTACGTCTACCCCGTGAATCCTCATCTGTTGCGCGGCCTGGCTTAGGCGTTGTGGATCTCGGGCAACGAGAACTAGATCAATTCCGCGTGACGCCAAGGAATACGCAAAAGCTAGGCCGAGTCCTGATGACCCGCCGGTGATTAAGGCGCGCCCGTGCAGACGCGAACGTGACGATGCCATATATGCCTCATTATGTGTGCTCATAAAACGACCCTGTGGATAGATCGTGTGTTCCAGCGTATTCAAATCCTACCGTCATTCTAGGTAGAATCATTCCTGTACTCGAATTTATGGAGTTCCATGTCTCGAATTGATATTCCACAGTGGGTTATCCAGTCTTTCGTGCGCTCAGCGGTAGCTGTTGGCGCGACGGTAGACGCAAAGGATATAACGGCTGTTTGCACGCACCTCGTTGAGCTATGGTCTGGCCAGGAGCGGCGTTTCCACAATACGCAGCATCTGTTTGATTTGTTGACCCGGATTAACACGCTCGCCTCCGAAGCACATAACGCTGAGCTTGTTCGGTTGGCAGCGTGGGGGCACGGTATCGTCTTTTCGTCAGCCGATAAGGACGTCTATGTGCGCAATGGCGGCGAAGATCGGTCAGCCTCGGCAGATTTGGCCGCGCAGATCTATCGTTCCTTAGGTATTGATCCGGCGATGTGCCAGGCCATTCGGACGATGATTCTTTCCATGCGCACCCGCCCCACCTCCATGACGGATACTGGCGTGATTGAGCCGATAGATATGGATCTGATGGTCCTCATTGACGCACATCTCGGGTTTTTAGCCAATCAGCCGCAGAAGTACCGCAAGTATATGACTGCCGTGCGCGAGGAGTATGCGCATATTCCTGACGAGCGCTTTTTTACTGCGCGTTTAGATATTGTCACGCGCTTGCTGGCACGCAAAGCCTTGTTTAGTACACCGCTGGCAAAGCAATGGGAGCAGCTAGCACGAGAGAATTTAACGTCGGAGCAAAAACGTCTCGAATGTGAACTGCGCAAACTCGCAAACAGTTCGACGGGCGAAATGCCGCGCGTCGTAGATAACGGTGAAGCGGTGCGCAATCAGGATTCACTATCGCCGACATTCACTTCTGTAGATTGTGCTTGTATTAGTGGCGCAAGTGCCCCGGAGAGTGCGGCGTCTGCGGCGGAGGCCCCATATTCCTCGGCTGTTGGCGCAGATTCTCATCCGCTCGCCGATGCTCCTCATCTAGCGGGTCTATCTGCCGACGCGCCTCATCCAGTTGCACATACGGATTTCCCATTAGCTACCGGTACGGCATCTCATTCAGTATCGCCTGGTATGGATTCCTCGTCAGCTACGGCGAATCCGACCGTGCCAACGCCAGGCATGGCAGACCCAGCACCTGATCCTAATACGTTTACAGTGGAGGGGCAGGAGGCTTCTCTGGCTCGCATGAACGGCGTAGCTATTCCTTATGCACAAGCAGATCCAGCGGCCTCCACGGCAGGCCAGGGAATTGCCGATTCTACGGAGATTTTCTCCTCTTCTTCTGGTTCTAGTGTGGATACGCCTTCTTATGAGTCCTGCGGCGAGCCATCTGTTGAGGACGTTCCCTCACCGGCTGCACCGATTCAGCAGCCGCGTGCAGTGCGTATCAATCCGCCTACTGCCCCCACTCCGCCGCTGCCCGATCCAGTGACAGCAGATCCGGTGATAGCAGATTCCGCAGTTTCTCTTGCAGCGCCAACATCCCAGCATGCTCATGGGGGCGTGCCATCTGTGCCTGCCGCGCAACCTGAGGGCGAACTGGAGCGAGCAGCCTCTGGTCAGCCACCTTTCGGCGCATACTCGGCAGGATCGGCATCTGAGGCGCCTGGGGCGCCACAAACACACGGATCGGCTGGAACTGCTGCAGCTTCTCCGGCCTCAACGGGATCTTCTGATCCTGCGCTTTCTTCAGATTTTGCGGCTTCTTTTGGTGGGCAGGGATCATCTGGTTCTACGGATTCTCCCAGCTCAATAGACGATCCCGTTCCTGCTCGTTCATCTGACCCTGCTCCTTCATCTGACCTTGGATTAGCTGCACAGGCTGATAGCTCCGCTAACTCGGCTGAGTTTTCGACAGGTTTTCCTGCTTCTGCTGGCTCTACTGCTGAGGCTCGCCCCGCTAGCTCCCCTGTTAATCCCAATGCGACGGGTTTCTATCCTCCGACGAGTTCAGCAGCAACTCAGGGATCAGCACCAGCTAACGTTTCGGAACCGCATCCGATAGCCCCTCAGGATGGGTGGGCAGCAGGAACTCCTGCGCACGCATCTGTTAACACAGATCATTCGTCATTAGAGAATGCTGCTCGTTCGCTAGAAAATGCTGAGAATTTACCTGCGACGGCAGATTCTCCCATGCCATTGGCGGATTTTATTGACGATCTCGATGATGATGACGACGATGATGTTCCAGTGATTCAGCGCGATGATGAAAATGAGCTGTGGAGTACGCCAGGGGCTGCCCCCTCACAGATCCATCTCGGTCGTTCTTCCTTGGAATCACTGAATGATGATTTTGAACCAGGAATCCCCGATCGGCCACTCACCCCAGAGGAAGCTCGTCAGGCTCGGCGCAATGAAATCGCTCGCGAAGCACGAATGCGAGTTGGGAAGGTACAAAGCGAAAAAGCGGATCGCCACCCTAAGCCGGAATCTCTCATACGAGACGATTTACCGCCAGGGTTTATCGAATAATCTGCAGTGTGCCCATCGAGTATTCGGTGGGCACACTGCATAAAACACAGGCTGTAGCTCGCCTGGGAGGGTAATACTCGCGGTTTCGTGTAGTAGCACTATGAACATGTGCGCTATGCGCTTATACGTTATGCTCCGCCAGGGCGCATTATTCGCGATCCTGCGAGAAACTGTGGCACAAGCTCCTAGCAGGTAACCATTTGCCACTCTCGCACGTTTTACGCATCGCCCTGGCGGCACTGCACCTTGCCTCTGGTGCGTCGTTTGCCGGTGCAGTCTCCGGCGCACTGCAAGATCTGCGTAGCCAAAAAGGCGAGCTGTAGGGTCTACGTAGCCGAAAATCTACACTCCCAATTTTTCCAGCCACATAGCCTTGCCATTCACATTGTTACCGTGCCAGGTATTCCCGCATAAAAGAATGTATCGGGGCGCGCTGCACGTAATCGCAGCGCGCCCCGATGTTCCACCGTTGTTTTACAACAGTAGATGTGTTTTAGTACATGCCACCTGCGGCAGCCGGATCAGCCTCATTCGACTTCGGCTCTGGCTTATTGGCAACGACTGCTTCCGTCGTGAGGAAGAGGCCAGCAATTGAGGCAGCATTCTGCAGTGCCGAGCGGGTCACCTTCACCGGATCAGCAATACCAGCGGCAAGGAGATCTTCATACTCGCCCGTCGCAGCGTTTAGACCCTGACCAGCCGGAAGCGAACGGACCTTTTCCGCCACAACTCCGCCTTCCAGACCAGCATTTTCTGCGATCTGCTTGAGCGGTGCTTCCACTGCCACGCGAACGATCGAGGCACCAGTAGCCTCATCGCCTTCCAGGCTCAGGTTCTTAAACACTTCATCCGCAGCCTGCAGAAGAGCAACGCCACCACCAGCGACGATACCTTCCTCAATAGCTGCCTTGGCGTTGAGAACCGCATCCTCAATGCGCTGCTTGCGTTCCTTCAACTCAACTTCGGTTGCCGCACCAGACTTGATGACAGCTACACCGCCAGCGAGCTTCGCCAAACGCTCTTGGAGCTTCTCGCGGTCATAATCCGACGTGGACTTCTCGATCTGAGCGCGAATCGTGGAAACGCGACCCTGAATATCCTCTGCCGTGCCTGCGCCCTCCACAATCGTGGTGGCGTCTTTCGTCATAACCACCTTGCGAGCCTGACCCAACATCGGAATATCGGCGTTCTCCAGCTTCAGACCAACCGTTTCCGAAATAACCTGACCGCCCGTCAGAACTGCCATATCCTGGAGCATTTCCTTACGACGATCACCGAAGCCCGGAGCCTTCACGGCGGCCGACTTCAAAATGCCGCGCAGCTTGTTCACTACCAAGCCAGCGAGGGCTTCGCCTTCAATATCTTCCGCGATAACGACGAGCGGCTTGCCCGTCTTCATGATCTTCTCCAGCAGCGGGAGCATATCCTTCAGGTTCGAGATCTTGGATTCGACGAGCAGGATGTAGGCATCTTCGAGCACAACTTCCTGGCGCTCTGGATCCGTGACGAAGTACGGGGAGAGGTAGCCCTTATCGAACGACATACCTTCCGTCAGTTCAAGCTGAGTACCGAAGGTGTTGGACTCTTCGACGGTAACGACGCCTTCCTTGCCCACCTTTTCCAGCGCTTCAGCGATCAGTTCGCCGATTTCCTTATCGCCGGCAGAGATAGCAGCCGTCGCCGCGATTTCATCTTCCGTCTCTACTTCTTTAGCGTTCTGCAGGAGCTGCTTAACCACGGCATCCACCGCAAGATCAATGCCCTTACGCAGCGCGATCGGGTTTGCCCCGGCCACAACATTGCGCAGACCTTCCTTTACGAGGGCCTGAGCGAGGACGGTTGCCGTCGTCGTACCATCGCCAGCGACATCATCCGTCTTCTTGGCAACTTCTTTGACCAGTTCGGCGCCGATAGACTCAAAGGGATCTTCCAGCTCAATTTCTTTAGCAATAGAGACACCATCGTTTGTGATGTTGGGAGCGCCCCACTGCTTATCGAGAACAACATTGCGACCCTTCGGGCCAAGCGTAACCTTAACCGTGTTGGCGAGGATATCGAGACCTCGCTCCATACCGCGGCGCGCTTCTTCATCAAAGTGAATAATCTTTGCCATGCGTTTTCTGTTCCTCCACATTAGTGGTTGGTTCATCAGCCGATGCCCGCGACGGACGATACGTATTTCACCGTTCCTATCTCAGCGAAAGACGCACCTCATCGACCGTAGAATTATCACTCTCAGTTCAAGAGTGCCAATAATGATTCTGGCACTCGGAGCACGTGAGTGCAAATTCTTTCCACAGAGCAATCCAACATTTCACCGCCGGCAAAAGTTGAGCCATATATGGTCAACTTTTATTCCCTGATAGCACTTCAGCTCTCGCGCGGCGATCTATCCTCGCACACCCATCCACGACACCGAACACGCCGCAGCATAAAAGGCACATCCTAACCGGCTACCACGCACGAATCCGCCCATCCAACAGCACTACGCAATCCAGTAACCTGCCCGATGCCAACAACACGCCGACATCCCAAACGCCACGAAGCTAAACTTGAATATTTCCGCCAACGAGAGGCACTCATTTCCCGCTATTTTCCGACGGACACCTCAATACACTACTGACGCACCGGCAAAAGATACGACGAAGTTGCTAGCACAAAAGCAAACCTATCCTCGAACCGAGAACTAAACAGTGCCAGGCCCCATCCGCGCGCACGTAGCAACCAAGCAGCGCAGATAATCCCTTAACGAAGCACAACAACAATGGCGACCTGGTACGCATTGACCAATTCCTGATCAGCGCTCACCTGGGAAATCCCCAACGTCTGAGCCACAAATTTGGCCGTCACCTCATGAGCGGGATCCGCATACAAAACAGTCGATTGTGCTGGCTCAGCCCCTCCACGCCAATCAGCGGCCGTGATATTCGGCATCCCCGCCTGAGCTAAGGTATTCGCATTTCGGGCAGCAAGCCCCGTCTCCCCACGGGCATTAAGCACCACAACATGCAATTGCTTATCTGGCTCAGGGGCAGGCTGCTGCGGCGCCGGAGCCGCTTGCCCCTGCGGTTGAACATTCGGATCAGCCTGACCGCCTGCAGCATTCGGATCAGCAGGTGCATTTTGCCCATTGGCATCGTTTGGTGTTGACGCCGATTGCTCCGTCTCAGAAGATTGCGCAACATTTGCCGAGTTTCCGCTAACCAGATGATGAATAAGCACGCCACACAAGGGAGCAAGAATCAAGATAGCGATTACTGCCAAAACCCATGAGCGCGCCCCACGCGGTTTACGATGCGCCCCGCGAACTGTTAAATCAGCCGCGAGAAGATCAAATTCGTCTTGAGGATATTTCTGAGCCACGCCCCTAGCCTACCGCGAAGCAGCCCGAGGTGTGCATTCATCGAGCCAGGCATCGCGCATATTTCGCAGACGGCCCACCAACGCCGGATCTGCCTGCCATACCCGCTCTGATTCCAACATGCGCGACAAATGTAAATAGTACTGAACTGGAGTCATCTTCAACTGAGTGCGGATCTGGCGTTCCCGATTCCCTTTTCCGCTGGCCCACCACCGACGCTCAAAAGCGAGAATCTGCTCCTCGCGTTCGGTTAAACCACGTTCACGAATCGGCTCGTTACCCTCCTCAGCTTTTCCCATAGCCCTATTGTACGACTAGCCACAACAAGAATTTTTCTCCCCCTCGCAACACCCACGCTCTACCCACTAAGCTGAAACCTATGAAGCCACTGAGCGAAATTATCGATCCTGGTTGGGCGCGTGCCCTTGCCCCCGTCGAGCCTGCCATACGCGCAATGGGAGATTTTCTCCGCGCTGAAAATGCCGCACACCGTGGCTATCTTCCCCGTGGCACCGACGTTTTACGCGCCTTCACCTATCCTTTCGAGCAGGTTCGTGTCCTGATCGTCGGTCAAGATCCCTACCCCACTCCTGGTCATCCCGTCGGGCTATCGTTCTGCGTAGCACCAGACGTGCAGCCCATTCCCCGTTCTTTGGCAAATATCTATCAAGAATTACATGACGACCTCGGCATAACCCCGCCTACCAACGGCGATCTGACTCCCTGGTGCGAACGCGGCGTCATGCTGCTAAATCGAGTTCTCACCGTCACACCTGGTCAGCCTGCCTCTCATCGAGGAAAAGGCTGGGAAGCCATCACTGACCATGCCATTCGCGTACTCGCGCAACGCCACCAACCGCTGGTTGCCATCCTATGGGGGCGGCACGCACAAGAACTCGCGCCACTACTTGGCTCAACACCGCTGATCGTCTCCCCGCATCCTTCTCCGCTATCAGCCAGTCGTGGCTTTTTCGGCTCGCGCCCCTTCTCCCAAGCCAATGCTCGACTCATCGAACAAGGAGCCACCCCAATTGACTGGTCACTGACGTAATCCTCGGCTGTCCGTTCCCTTATCCTTTATCCTCACATCCCACTATTCGTCAGCTCGCGACCGTATTCCATAAAGATAAAGGGGCAATATCCCTGGCAGTGACCGAAAACTGGCGCGGACCACTGCAATAGCAGCCGCTACCAACTCCGCTCAGTAAAGCACCGCCCTCACCAGTGAGCCCTAAAACTGCACGCCCGCACCTCTATCACAAAGAAGAAGCCGCGCCCTCCTCAGTATCCGCGCACGCGTAAACAACAGATTTCACTATGCCATCGCTATTATTTTTGGTTCACCACCGCAAATAGCTCGCGTCCTCAACCGCCAGAAAGATTCTGGCAATATTACCTATCTTTGCCCAATTACCTATCTCTGCCTGCAGGCGGGCAAGCGGTAGATTCACGGACTATCAATTCCCCTGGAATCTCCACATACTTCGTCCAGTTTTCCGTTCGCCCACGCCCTGCATCAATGTCATCAATTTTGTCAGTCAACATGGTGAAAGCCCGCCGACCAGCCTGTCGGAAATCCTGCCGTAACGTCGTCAACGCCGGATTCCACACCCGCGCAATAGGATGATCGTCAAAACCCACAACCGACACGTCCTGCGGAACGCGCCTACCCATATCACTCAGCCCGCGAATAACACCCATCGCGATCTCGTCATTGCCAGCAAAAATTGCCGTCACGTGCGGATCTTCCGCCAATCGTCGGCCAATCTCCCTGCCACTAGCCGGATCCCAGCTGGCCATAATCGGCTCCGGCTGATAAATCCCCGCCTCCTGGAGCGCCCGCTTCCATCCAGTGAGGCGGCTATACCCACCGACTCCACCAGGAATAGAAATATGGACAACACTGCGATGCCCCAGATCCAAAAGATGCCGCGTCACGTCATATCCCCCGACGTTCTCACACATCGAAATCTGGGCAACATCCTCCGTGCGTTGCCCAGCAATCATCACAACCGGCAAACCGTCAGGCAGCACCGAAAACGCATGGCTACTCAGTTCGTCATAATTAAGCAAAATAACCCCAGCCGGATTGTGATCCAAGGCAGACTGCACAGACGTTCGCACCTCACTACGAGAGCTACCCGCCAACATGGCAATATTCAAGCTGTAGCCCGATTCTTGTGCCTGCTCTTCAATCCCATGCAGGGTTTCCGATTGCCCAAACAAGGTGGTATTTGCGCACAGTACCGTAACAAAACTTGTGCGCTCTCGAACCAACGCACGGGCAATCGGGCTCGGACGATAACCCAACATGTCGATCGCTTTTGCTATCTGCTGGCACTTTTCCTCGCTTACCTTCCACCGATCATTCAAATACCGAGAGACTGTCGGAACGGAGACGCGAGCAAGTGCCGCCACATCTTTAATAGAGGGCGGACGCTGACGGGCCTGAGAGGAAGTCACAGATTATGTCCTTTACCTACCAACAACACCTATCGTTTTCTGCAGTCACCGACGCGATAGGCCTACATCGCGCCAACACTACCACGCCGATGAGCACACAGAATTCCCTACTTGACGGCCCCTCCAGTAATTCCAGAGATAATCCGTCGTTGCGTGAAAGCAAAAATCCCTAAGAGCGGCAAACTCATCAAAATGATGTACGCGAAAATCAGATGCCAGTTATTCAGGTACAACCCCGCAGATGCGACGTTATACAAATTCAACGGCAACAGATCCATCTTGCCAGAAAGAATGAACAGCGAGTAGAACACGTCATTCCAGATATACAACGTGACCAAGATAGTTGCCGTTGCTAAAGTCGGCCCTAACAAAGGCAAAATAATTGTGAAGAAAATGCGCGCCGGCTTCGCGCCATCAATTCGCGCCGCCTCCTCCAAAGAAATAGGAATCGTGCGAATAAACCCCGTGACGAAAAAGATAACCGTCGAAAGATAAATCCCCACATACACGCAGATCATCCCCGGGGCAGTGCCAGCCAGACCGATCATCTTCAGCAGCATCATGACGGTCACTACTGCCGGCGGCAGGATCAAACCGGAAATACACAGCGCATAGAGAAATGCCATTGGTCGCGTGGTACGCCGAGCAAGCACCCATGAAGCCATTGAGCCAAACAACAGCGCCAAAAATACTGACGGAACAGCTACCAGCACCGAACCGAAGAACGCCTTAATCATCTCGCCATCCGTCAGCACAGTGGCAAAATTCTCCAGCAAATGCCACGAGGACGGCAAACTCATTGACGGATTAATCGCTTCGCCTTGATTCTTCGCCGCAGTGATAATCAACAGCCAGAAAGGAATACCCAATAAGACCATCAGAACGAGGATTACTGCCAGAGCATGTAGGGTTTCTCGCAATCGGGAATAGTTACGCCCGCGCCCGACGCGATCATTTGTGCGCACACCATCAAAACTCAATGCGGTCATAGGATCTTTGCCTCCCTACGGCGTAAATACCAGATCAGCGGAATCGCCATAAGCATGACGAGGAGGAAGAGCACCAGGCTCATCGTCGTTGATTGCGAGTACAAACCTTGCCCAAAGGTTCGCCAGATAAAGAGGTTGATAATTTCCGTCGTGCCACCTGGAGCGCCCTCCGTGGTTGCTTGCACAATATCAAAGCCATTCATTGATCCGAGTAGCGAGGTGGCAACATTAAAGGTAAAAGCTGGTGCGAGCAAGGGGAACTTGATACGCCAAAAGAGCTGCCACGGTGAGGCTCCGTCGATACGTGCCGCTTCCAAAACGTCAGGATCAATCGTCTTCAAACCTGCAAGAAAGACGAGCATAGCTAAGCCCATCCACTTCCACCCATGAATCGCTGCAACAACTACAATCGTCCAGGTTGTTGATCCCAGCCATTCGACGTGAATATCACGCCCGCATAATACGGAGAGAATCTGGTTTAACGCACCATCTGTCTTAAGAACTGCCTGCCAGATATACCCCACCGCGAGGGCCGACATAATCACCGGAACAAAGAACATGACGCGCGCAAAGCGATTGAGCCGAGTATCTCGTTCCAGGAACACTGCCAGCGCCAAGCCGAATCCATTTTGGAATATCGCGACGAGCACCGCATACACAATCGTGACCCGCAGATCCCGAAGCAGCGTCCCATCACGGAATAGCGTTACGAAATTATCGAAACCATTGAAACGAATCGTCGTAGAGTAAGCTGACCAGTTCGTGAAAGCATAGGCCAGGTTCATTACCGTGGGAATGAAGAAGAAAATAAGGAGCACGCTCAGCGCCGGAATCAGGAATCTCAGCGGATAGCCTTTATACAGCAATGCCGGTGACTGTTCCCGACGCCGCGCCCTAGCAGAGAGCACCCGCGGCACGCTATCTCCCTCATGGACGGCAGGCTCCGTCACAGTGTTCGTGTTATACGCCATTTGTTAGGTCCTCATCGTGGTCGGATCATCGGCGCACCCGTGGCATAGCCTGCATATTCACAGACGCTCCCAACGATGTGCGCCGATGCACCTTTTAGAAACCTTCCGCTCCCTGAGCTTTCGCCAAGTTGGCAAATTGCTCTTGGGTAGCGCGAGTGACATCTTGCGGCGTCTTGGTTCCGTTAATCATATCCGCAAGATTGATATACAAATCTGGGTTAGCGATAGCTAAGGATTGCATAGAGCCAACCGAGTTGTTGATCGCTGCAGCCGAATCAACCAAGGCCTGCGGTACGGTTGCCGGCGAGGGGACATCCTTAATAACAGAGATGATTGACTGATCCTGAACGAAGTTCTGATAATCCGTCGTCATCCAGAAATTGAGGAATTGCCGAGCAGCAGCTTCTCGCTGCTCATCACCCGTCTTGAAGGCAACCACCGAATTGTTTTGCTCTGGAATAACCGTCCCGATCGTCCCCTGTGCCGAAAGCGGGAAGAAACCAATCTTCTCATCCAAAGCCGCTTTATCGTTATGGGCCATTGCCGCAATCTGGTTGAACAGAGAGTTCACGCAGACGATCATGCCGGTGCGACCTTCCCATAATGCCGTGGCTTCATCAATATCCTTTGCCGATCCGGCATTCGAGTTATACAAGCCTTGATCGAACAATGCCTTGTAATTGTTGACTGCACCCTGGATCGTCGCGTCTGAGAATTTCTCTTCTGCCTTATTGACTCGATCCCACAAGCCATCTCGAGCTGCCTCAGCTAACTGGATCTGAACAGCGTATTGGGTTCCCCAACGCGAACCGCCCATCTCAAACAGCGGCGATTCCACACCGGGTACCTTTGCATCGCGAATCTTCTCAGCCGTCTGGACAAACTCATTCCAGCTCCCCGGAGTCTTGGTGATACCAGCGGCTTCAAAGACCTTCTTATTGTAGAAAACACCCATCACCGGCGGGGTGGAAATAATGGCGGCATAGCGCGTCCCATTCACCACACCACCAGAATCAGCAATTCCTGGCGTGTAGTTATCAACCCAGGGCGCATTATCGAGCTTCTGCAGCTTGTTTTGCGCAATAAAACCACTCAACATGGATTGCGTCGGCTGCCAGAACGCCAGATCTGGCGTATCTCCCGTCGTCACTTTCGTTTGAATGTTTTGCTCGTATGGATCAGGAATTGTGGTGACGTTAATCTTCGCACCCGTCTTTTCCTCAAAGTCTGCAACGACTTTCAGCGGGACCTTATTCGAGTTTTGTGCCACCCACAGATCCAGCTCAACGCCATCCAACTTCGCTGTTGGTTCAGGCCAATAGCCCGCTTCGGAGGGATCTGCCCCGCCAGCTCCTGGATCGGCAGCCGGATTCGAACATGCTGCAAGGCCAAAACATGTGGCCAGTGCAGCACCTGCAGCCACAAGTCGTTTCGTGGATATCTTCATTGACATACCTTTCTTCAATGACAATCTGCGTTATTACCCGTCGTCAGGAATGAGCTAACACACCGGCGTGTCAGCTAAGAATGTGCCGTCCTCTCCTTTCACCGTAATAGCAAAGGTACGGGCGGCATAGCACCGACGTGGAAGTCGGATGTGCAGCCCATCTGCCCGAACCTCAACATCCCACTGTGAGAGATCGGGCCCGGATGGAAAGACCGTATGAACCTGATATTGCTCACCGACAAAGTTCGGTGGTGCGATGACGATTTCCTCGCGTTCACTCTGACGCGCCCATACTGTTAATACGTATGTGCGACCATCTGCTAATCCGTAGGCCACAACATCTGAATCCCAGCACGGCAATCCCAGCGGCCACCAGGGGTACGACTGTCCAATGAGGGGGCGGATCCAGCCTCGGTAGGCGTCCATCGCCTGACGGAGCATATCTCGCTGCCAATGCTCCATCCGATTGATATATCCGGAAAGATAAAAATTCCCTAGTAGAGTTGCCGATGTCGCAAAAGCAAACGTCTCACGATCCATGTGTTCATGCGGGTATGCCCAGTTACCTGCCTGTTCTGGGGGAACAAGCATCGCCGCACTGGCAGTGATCGGCGGATATAACCGCCAATCTTGCTGATCGGAGGTTGATTGCACATCAGTGCGAGAGGTCACGCCAAAATCTTGCCGCATACCGCCCGAGGCGCAGTTTTCGATCATCAGCTCTGGATGGTCTTGGCGCAAAGCCGATAACCAGTGATAGTAGGCGCGCACGTGCTCCAATAATCCATCGCCGAGCGAATCTGCCTGATAATCCGTGCCCACACCCGCCGTCACGTTGTAATCAAATTTGAAGTATCCAATATCGAAGTCAGCAATGAGTCGCTCAACGGCTTGGCGCATGTATTGCTGAGTGACGTCACTGCGAAAATCGAATTGGTACCGACCCTGCTCTACAATCCGCCGCCCACTACGTTGCAAGAACGCGGAATCGGGCAGAGTATGCGCGATAGGGCTATTTACCCCAACCACGTCTGGTTCTATCCAAAGCCCTGGTATCATTCCTGCGCGGCGAATGGCATCTGTGACTTCACGTAAGCCATTTTTTCCGGGGAAGCGCCACCGAGATGGAATCCACTGCCCGACGGTATCCCACCAGTCGCCATCATCGGCATACCATCCACAATCCATAACGAAGACGTCGCAGCCAACCTCACCGGCTGCCTGCACTAACGGCATGAGCGCGGCCGTCGTGGGATCGCCGTTAATCGTATTCATATAGTCGTTAAAGATGACGCGCGGGTAGGCTTTTTTACTCCCTCGCTCACGCATATTGCGGCGATATGTCGTCAGCTCACGCATTGCCGCATAACGGTTGGCAGCAATACCGACGGATACCGGCACTGACGTAAAACTTTCCTCCGGGGCGAGGATATGCATCCAGGAATGATTGAGCTGATTAGGGCCAGCGAGTGCAAAATATCCGTCGGTGCCTAAGTCGCCGATCTCCCAACGCCACGGTCCGGAGTGTTCGATCTGTGCAACCCAAACCGGCCCGCCTTGATCTTGGCACTCGGTACCTGCCGTTAGCCGAGTTCTGGATTCTGCGAACTGCCCTGCGGATTTTATCTGGCCGTCTGCCATCTGTCTGAGCTGCTCGGTTAAAGCGTCGAACCGCGGCGACGCCTCCAGCATAAACATTGGCGCCGCCGCCGCAGTTGACCACGTACTACTGGAAGATACATGGTATGACCCCCGCGGATAGCGTCCGGTCATATCGTTGCTCAGTGCCGGAAAAAGATCTGTCAGCTTTCGTTCCTGCCAGCGCCCTTCAGCGAGCCAATCGAATTTGCCCTCAATAACTGACCACGCAGTAGCCCATGCCGAATTACCTTGACGCGCCTCGGCTTCTTTCACTTCACCGCAGTGGCTACCCGCCCCAATCGTTGAGCACCAACTCGTCACCGACTCCACAGCAATATCTTGCCGCCCACGGTTATATACCGCCGTTTCGGCTCGGAACATGGCACATTCACTCGGCAGGGTCAGGGTGAGATCTGCTTCTATCTGATAATCCTCGGCTGCGAGTGACAAGACGAGAACATCAACTTCTACCCCGTTCGCTAATTGTTGGTGATACGTTATATGGCTGCGATACCGTAGTGCTGCTCCTATCTCGGTATGCACTAGGCGATCACTGACGTGCCACCGCTCCGTATGCGAACACAGTATTTCGACTACCGGAATCGCTCCATCGAGGCCCAGCTCTACCCCATCGGCGCTTATCGCAGAACAGAAAACTGGCTGTGCGCTACCCCAGGTAAACTCCAGTTGGATATGCTCGTTTCCCCAGGTCAATCTCGATTGCATGGTTTTGTCTCGTCTCTCGTCTCGATCCTGTGTTCCCTGCTTCATCATCAGACTCGCTCCTGCGCTATACGATGACGCGGCTGCCGTGTGCCCCAATATGCCAAGCAGCTGCCAAGCGCAATGAACATCGCTGCGCTAATTCCCAGACCTATTGTTGACGCTCCGGTATGTGGCATCGCCGCCAAAGTTGGCGAGTGCGCACCAGTAAAATGTGGCGCGTTAACCGATCCATCAGGCGTTGACCCCGGATGCGTTGGACTCGGGTTCACAGGCGGAACAGTATGCCCTGGATTGGCTGGTTGGTTCGGAGCAACCGGCACATGCGATCCGCCCGGCTGGTTCGGGTCAGGTTCCGGTGCTGGTTGCGGCGGGTTATCCGGCAGTAACATGCGCGTTATCGGCTGCCCGTCAACCGCCGGATAGAACACTAAACGGTCGATATTTGGCGCCACTCCCCAGGACACTGCACCTGCTCCCGTCCCAGCCGGATCCCAATTGCCGACGGTGATCGGATGTTCGTCAGTTTCAACCATGACGGATCGGTTCATGAAATTCAGATCAGAATAGGTGTATCGGAATGCACCTCGACCACATTCGCGCTCACCACAGCGCAGTTGCAGGCCCAGATCAACAACTTGCGGGTTGTAATCATGCCGCCCAATAAAGGCATCATTGGAGAATCGAATCGCCACATGATATCGACCGGCTGGCACTACACCCGCTGGAATCGTCAGTGTTCCAGGCTGATCTGTTCGTACCGACGGCGTATTGCGCGAATCGCGTACCACCACTCGGGTAGGATCACCGAAACCTGCTGGACCACTTTCCTGCGTCTCAAACTGATTGCCCAGCCCAACGACATAACGCTGCCCTACCGCATTGGATCGACTGTCAGTAACCACATGTGCTCCACCAGAAAGCTGAAGATCTTCAGCCTCCACCGCGACCACATTGCCTGCTTGAGCCCGCCACGTCTGCACATCGCGCAGGCGAATCCCGTTTCCAGTTAACGAAATTTTGTTTATCCCTTCGGCCAGCCCTAGTCGAAGCGTCGTTGACTGTAATCCGCTTTCTCGTACTGGAATATCGGCAATGGCAACATCATTGAGCTTCACGTCAAGGTGCGAGCCAGAAATCGCATAGTAGGTTATTTCCACTTCATGCATCCCGCACTCCCACGCCAACACGAAAGCATGTGCCGCCCCAGCAGAAATATCTGCGAATCCGCGCGTCGGTTCGGCGTAGTTCAAGGCTGCATTTTCCGTCAGGCGCATAATACTTGCCGGATATATTGTGTGCTCTGTACGCGGCGAATCTAGAGACCCCAGGTACGACAAGAACAATTTATCGAGCGTATTATCGAAATTGTCATCGCCATGAAGAACCAGGGTATGTTCCCCAGCAGGCAAGCTCAGATCTGCCCAGCCATCACCGCGATATAGCCATTTTGCCGATCCTTTCATGGCTAATTCTGCACCATAGGAGACGACACCAGCCGCTGCACCGTCAAGCGTCAGGGTATTTACCCCAGGCACGCCAGTATTACCAGAGATGACCTGGAGACGATACCGACCAGGGGTGTCGATGTGAACCGTCCAACTGGCGGTACTGCCAGTTTTGAAGCTACCCACATCAGCATTGCCGGATGTCATGAAGAAATCCCAGCCTCCTGCTTGCGGCGGCTTCTCGTAGGAGCGCGCACCTCCTGCTAGGGCTAAATGTTCTGCTTCAATGACATGATTCTCCTGCCCGCGCGCACTATCGGTGAGCAGTTCGCGATCCTGATGGGGAGTGACGAGGAGTTGATAGCTGGCATAGCGATCAACAGATGTC
Source organism: Trueperella sp. LYQ143 (assembly GCF_046599595.1). Lineage (NCBI taxonomy): Bacteria > Bacillati > Actinomycetota > Actinomycetes > Actinomycetales > Actinomycetaceae > Trueperella > Trueperella sp. LYQ143. The sequence goes on from NZ_JBKIWR010000001.1 coordinate 271,609, forward strand.
GTCTTAACCGTCATGCTGCCACTACTGGCGTCGACCCCTGATTCGGCGTATATCACTCGAGGTGGGTTAGCAACTGCGTCTGGGCCAGTGAAGGCATTTTCTCGGATCTCAACGTCCACTTTCGTATCTAACCCGACTGCGGCTAAGCCCTTGAGCTCAATGGCGATAGGAATATTCGCACCCGTATTAGCAACCTCTGCGGAATTCGGAGCTTGCGTCGCCCCGCCGTACAAAACCGTCGCTTTCCTATTTTTCTCATCAAATGCCGCAATCGCCTGCAAAGTATCCGTCGTTGAAGGATATGGCACTGTTACCGCTACGGTATATTGCCCGCGTAAATCGCCGTACCATGCGAACTGCCACCAGCCCGAATTAGGGGAATTAGCGCGCGCCATATTATCGGAAAGATTCCCGGCGTAATTCCAAAACGCAGTTTCTGCTTGAACTTTAGTCTGTTCAAACATGGACTGCCATTGGATGAGCTGCCCAGGCGTTCCCATATCGCGCAGTTCGCCATACTCGGTAATATTGATCGCCAGCGGGCCGACGTTATGCTTCTTTTCTAATGCCCGATATTCCTGGTAGTGCGCTTGATACCCACGCAGTGAATCCCGCCCTAGTTCATGCCAGACGAACACCGCCGGAACTGTGCCATGATTGACCGTATGAGCCAGAAAAGCATCTGTGCGATGTGAACGCCAGGTCGCATCTCCTGGTCCAGCAATACGCGCATGCTCTTGATGCGGATAGGCCTGATATATATTGGGCTTTTCGTGGTTTCGATACTGTTGCCATACGCGCTGGATGGTCTGGAATGCTTTATCCCAATCTGCGAGGAACACATGCGCAAAAATTGGGGCTTCCGCATTGTCATCGGAGGCATACCAATTTCCAGCGTCGGGTTCATTGAATGGTAGGAACGTGTAGCGGTCAGGATTTTGCGTCTGTGATAGTAGCTGGTTCATCACTAGCTCTATCACTTCGTCATAGTCCCAACGCCCATTCGGCTGATCCTGATACGTCCCATATCTGGGATCGTCCACCGGAACATCAAGGACGTAACTGCGGGTATCTTCTGGCCGCCGCCCACCGTTATAGGCCCAATCGGGATAGTAATCCTGCATATATATGACGAGTTCTGCCCCGCCATTGTTGAAGAATTCTTTTTCCATCACAAGCGGATCGCCGCTAGGATGTTGACGACCATATACGGGTTTTTGTGCAGAGTTTTCCACTCGCGCCCCATCAAGAATTGCTTCCGTTGGGGCACCGCCTGAGCCAAGCCCATACAAGGTTCCGGTTGCGCCACCTCGGAATTCTCCGGTGGGGTGGGAATAATCCACGGTGAGAACTTGGGCTGGTTTTTCTCCCGATTCTTCCGGCGATGCCGGATTCTCCACCGCCGGTTGAGCATACGCATATCCGAAGGTATTGGCGCATAGAAGAGCAATCCCACCTAGCGCAATACTGCAACGCAGTTTTCTATATCTTTCGCCTATCCGCATCAGACTTCCTCGTCTCGTGCTCAGGTTTCTCTTCTCCAGCTCCACTTTGAGCAAGATTGAGCTACCCACTGCCAACAGCCTAACATGATAACGCTATCATTCAAAGAGTTTTTTGAAAATATCTTTGCTAAATAAAGCAAAGTAGATAATGGTTTCCAGCAAAAGAAACTATGATAATAACGTTTTCTTAGCCTAAATCTAGGTAGTTCTACTTACCTATAGCTACTCGGCGCGGATCACTGCAGCCCCATCTATAACTGCCGTGCACATCTACCGCACATCGCGCCCATAACCCCACGCGGCATCGAAACAAATTCCGAAAATATGGCCGACACTACTTTTTCCTCTAGAAAAACGAACCCAAACGTCCTATGCTAAAGGCAGATCGAAACAAGTTGGGCGTCACTGATTACTCAGGCGTTACCGGAATGAGGGTCGCGGTGCGAGGCTGCGTCTCAAATGTCGCTCAAAGAGGAGCCCGAGTGGACGAAAGACGTCTTCACGTAGTGCGCGTGTTCAACAACAACGTGCTACTGGTGCGCGCAGACGACAGCGAACGCGTTGTCGTAGGCCGCGGCATCGGCTTTGGGCGCCGAGAAGGGGATTCGATCTCAGTAGATACAGTCCAGCAATCCTATGTTGAACTAAGCTCCGAACAGGAAAGATTCCTTGATGTCATCCGGTCCGTCGATCCGAGGGTATTAGAGACTGTCTCTGCCGCCGTCGATTTCGCTAACGACCTCCTCGGGGATCTACAGCCCTCGGTATATCTACTGCTTGCTGACCATCTCGCCTTCGCCGCCCAGCGGCTCGGATCAGGCGAGGTTATCCGCGACACTCTCTGTTCGGAAATCAAAGCTGTTTTCCCAGAGGAATACGCGGCCGGCCAACTGGTACTACACTTCGTCAATGCCAGACTCAATCTCGATCTTCCCGAGTCTGAGGCCGGATTCATTGCGCTCCACCTCAAAGCGGCGCGCACTGGAGATGCGGTCAAGCAGCCCCTCGAGCAAGCCAACGAACTTGCTCGGATCATTGACGATATTGGCGTTATGCTCACGGAAAGTGGCACTGCCCGCAGTGTCGATAACATCCTATTCACTCATATTGCCCAACTGATTCGTCAGTTGCGCAATGGGCATATGAGAACGAATGACGCACGGTTATCGATTGAACGAGATCTCCCTGATGATATGTCCATCGCTCGGCGGATCATCTGCCGAATTTTGAACGTACCGACGTTGCCAATGGCAGCACAAGGGGAGGCCGCTTTTCTTGCCATGTTTTTCCATGGCTGGCGTCAATCCACACACGAGTCACATGTCGAAAGGACATATGGTGAAAGATAAGCTAATGATGGCCTTGCAGCGATTTGGCAAGGCGATGATGGGCGCGGTTGCTGTGATGCCCGTCGCCGCACTCCTCATGGGTGTCGGTTACTGGATCGATCCCGAAGGCTGGGGCGCAAACAGCGCTATCGCAGCCGTTCTTATTAAGGCTGGCGGAGCCGTTCTCGATAACCTCGGATGGATCTTCGCTATCGCACTTTCCTTCGGTCTAGCGCGCGATTCCAACGGCGCTGCCGCACTGTCTGGTTTCCTTGGTTTTGGAACCGTCAAGCTCCTCATTAGCGCAGGCACCGTCGCCGGCTATAAGGGCATTGACGTTACCAAGCTCGAAGGCGACGATCTCATCGCTTGGAAGGCTCACGGTTGGGACGCGATCAACGATAAGAACGTCCTTATCGGTATCCTCGTCGGTATTCTTGCCGCCTGGGTCTACAACCACTTCCACAAGACGAAGTTGCCAGACTTCCTGGCCTTCTTCTCTGGCCGCCGCCTCGTCCCGATTATGACGTCGCTGCTGTCGATCGTGCTATCCGGTATTCTCTACATCGTCTGGCCGATCATCTACAACCTGCTGTTCACCTTGGGTGAGAAGATCCAGAACATGGGCCCACTCGGCGCAGGTATCTACGGCTTCGTTAACCGTCTGTTGATTCCGACGGGTCTGCACCACGCAGTGAACTCCATCTTCTGGTTCGACGTCATCGGCATTGATGACATCAACAAGTTCCTCCACGGCGGCGAGACGATTGCTGCTGCTAAGGTTGCTACCGACGCTGCTTCCTGCCCGGGTCAGTGGGTAAACGGCGCTTGTGAGGTTATCGGTTTCGTTGGCCGCTACCAGGCTGGCTTCTTCCCGATTATGATGTTCGGTCTGCCGGCTGCCGCCTTGGCAATGTTCCTGCGCGCCAAGTCCACCCAGAAGAAGGTCGTCGGTTCGCTCATGTTCGCTGGCGCTCTGGCTTCCATCTTCACCGGCGTTACCGAGCCACTCGAGTTCGCCTTCATGTTCGTTGCTCCGCTGCTCTACCTGGTACACGCGCTGCTCACCGGCATTGCCGTTGCTGTCGCGGCCGCTTTCCACTGGACAGCCGGATTCGGCTTCTCGGCAGGCTTGGTGGATATGGTGCTCTCGGCACGCAACCCGCTGGCCAACCAGTGGTACATGCTCCTCGTTATGGGCGTGGTATTCGCTGCGATCTACTTCTGCGTGTTCTACTTCCTCATCGGTGCCCTGAACCTGAAGACTCCTGGCCGCGGCGAGGATCTCGACAGCGAGGCACAGGCTGTGCTGACCGGCAACTCGGATTACACCTCCATCGCTCAGCGCATCATCGCTGGTCTGGGTGGTCCGTCCAACATCGACCTTGTTGATTACTGCGCAACCCGCCTGCGTGTGACCGTGAAGGATCACCTGCCGGTGAAGGAAGCCGAGATCAAGAAGACCGGCGTTGCTGGCGTGATCCGCCCGTCGCAGAAGTCTGTCCAGGTCATTGTTGGCCCACAGGTTCAGTACGTCTACGACGAGGTTGCCGCACAGCTACAGAACAGCTCCGTCGCCCTCCAGGGTGAACAGCCCGCCTAGGGGATAATGTGTTTGGACTAGGTAAGAAAAAGGTCACGCTGAACCCGCCATGCTCGGGCAAAGTGGTCGGTATCGACGCAGTCCCCGACCCAATCTTTGCCGACCGCATGTTGGGAGACGGATTCGCTGTCGAACCTGATGCTGATCAGGCGACGATTGAGTTCTGCGCTCCAACTGCTGGCAAGCTACACAAGGTGTTCCATACAGGGCACGCCTTCACATTGATTAGCACCGACGGTTTAGAGCTGCTGGTTCACATCGGCCTTGAAACTGTTGAACTCAAAGGTAAAGGTTTTGACGTACTCGCCAAGGACGGCGATGAGGTCCAAGCCGGTACGCCGATCGTCCGTGTTGCCGCGGATGAAGTGCGCGCCGCCGGATACAACCTCATCACGCCCATTGTGTGCACCAAGCCGAGCCAAGTTGATTCGGTATCGGTTGACGCATCGGCGCGCGCTATCACTGATTGTGCGTGTACGGTGAAACTGGCATAGTTCATCACCTGTGGTGGGTGCGAACGCATCGCCGTTCGCACCCACCACGTTC